>CAYXZE010000109.1:0-7943 GCA_964469395.1 uncultured Luteolibacter sp. | reverse complement strand
CGGGGATGAAATCGTCCGCCCAATCCCAGAACCAATGTCCGCCGAACCAGATCTCGGCGCGATGTTTGTCCATGGCGTTTTTCCAGAGGGCGGCCTTGCCCGGAGCCGGCGCGAAAATCATCGGCGAGCCGGTGTCGGCCTTGCCGGTCGCTGACGCGCCGCCGGCGACCACTTTTGCGGCGGTGCCGGAACTGATGATTTTCACCGGTTTGAAGCCGGTGGAGAAGCCCGTTCCGTTAGGAAACGCGGCGAGCGGCAGGGGTGCTCCATCTTGGAAAAGTTCCGGCCAGGCGGGAGCGGAACCGCGGCCCATGCCGCGCGGGTTGAGCGCGGGGATTTCGGCGAGGCGGATTTCGTAGAGGCGCAGCGCGGCATCGCGGTTTTTCGGCAGGCGGGCGAGAGTCGCCGCATCCTTTACTTCGTGAAGTTGCGACGGCGGCACGGCGAAACCGCCGGAGAACTCCACGCGACCGTCACCGGCGGCACGCCAGACGACGGGGTTTTCCGGAGTGCCGGAGTGCGCGGCGGAGAGCGTGACGGATTTGCGTAAAGTGTAAACGCCCGCATGGAATACGACGGCGTGCTTTGATGATCGCGGGTCCACGCGTGCGGCCAGCGCGGCGGCGGCGCGGGCGGGCGTGGCGAAGGGTTTTTGCTCCGTGCCATCGCCAGTGGTGTCGTTGCCCTGTGGCGAGACGTGGATTTCCCCGGCACTTGCCAGTGAGGCGAGAGCGAGGAGCAGAAGTGATGGGGCGAGTCGTTTCATGATGATGCGTGCGGGGCCGCTCGGGGTTTATTTCCCGGCCTCGAAGGTCTTGAGCAGTTCCGGCCAGGCGGCTGCCGCGCGGGTGCCTTTGCGGAAGCCGTGGAAGCCGTCGTCGAAGAGATGGAAGGTGGCCTTGCCGGTGCCGCCGGGCGCATTGTTCCATGCCTCGGTGTAGGTGCGGGCACCGGCGACCCATTTGGGATCGTCATTGGCGGCGATGGCGGCGAACAGGCGCGGCAGCTTGCCCGCGGGCAGCGGCAGGCCGGCTTCTTTTTGGCCGGGCGCGGTTTCCTCCAGATAGGCCGGATAGAAAAGGACGAGGGCGTCGGGCCGTTCGTTTTCGGGCAGCGCCGCCACGGTGCGGGCCGCGAGGTGGGCACCGGCCGAGCCGCCTATCAGAACGAAGGTTCCCTCATGCAGTCCCAGATCCTTCGCCTGCCCGCGCACGAGGCGGACGCCGGCCAGGGCGTCCTTGAGCGCCTTGTCGCGGGTCGCGTCGTCGCGTTTGCCGGTTTTTTCGTTGATCGTGTATTCGAGGATCGCCGCGTCGTAGCCGAGTTCGTTCCAGAATTTCGCCTTGTCCGTGCCGTCGGATACGACTGATAGAACGTGATAGCCTCCGCTGGGGAAGATGAGCGCGGTGCCTTTGGGTTTGTCCGCCGCCGCGCGCATCAGGCGCACCGCCGGGGCCTTGAAATGCAGGATGCGGCCGTCTTTCTCCACGGGGTTGGGCGTGGCGGTCTTGCCGTCGAGATCGACGCAATCGGGCAAGGGCGCGGCGGCGACGGATTGCGCGGCTAACAGAATGGCGGAAAGCGGAAGGATTCCGGCGAGCGGGGTGGACATGGGGATTGGCGGTTAGAGGTTGTTTGTTAGTGGTTGCGGAAGGTTTTTCGGGAGTGTCGGGCCTCAGCTTGGCGCGTTGCTTTTTCCCGCCGAGCTGGGGCTCGGCGTTCCCGGGGAGGGGCGGTTCAGTTTCCCAGCATCTTCTTGATTTCCGGTGCCACCGCCTCGGCCCAGATCTTGTAGCCGGCGGCGTTGGGGTGGAGCAGGTCGGGCATCAGTTCCTTCGGCAGGTTGCCGGAGGCGTCGAGGAACTTGTCGCCGATGGGGAAAAATTTCACGCGGCCGCCGGCGGTGCCGTCGAGCTTGGCGATGAGCGCGTTGGCCGCGGCGTTGTTTTGGCGCATCGGGTCGTTCGCGTCGGCCCCGCGCGGAAATATATCTATCAGAAGGATGCTGGCCTTGGGGAAGCGGGTCGCGAGGCGGCCGACGATGGCCTGGACGCCTGCGGCGATTTCCTCCGGCGGGTCCATGCGATGGCCGGTGTTGTTGGTGCCGATCATGAGCATGATGACCTTCGGGGCGATTTTTCCGTCGAGTTCGCCGTGATCGAGGCGCCACAGCACGTTTTCCGTGCGGTCGGCGGAATAACCGAAGTTGCCGATGGTGGCGGGGGCCAGCATGGTCTTGAAGATGCCGCCGTCCTTGCCGTCGTCGATGCGGTGGGTGATCGAATCGCCGACGAGCATGACCTCGAAGCCGCCTTTTTGCGCCAGCTCGCATTTTTGTTCGTGGCGGGTCTTCCACCAGCCGCCGTAGCTTTTGCTGTGTTTGCCGGGCCCCTGCAACTGCGGGTAAGGCGTGGTGGTGATGTGGAAATCGTGGTCGGGCTTTGCCGCCGGTGAGGGCGGGGCGGCGTTCGCGAACAGCGCGAGGGAGAGGAGGACTGGGATGGTGTGTTTCATGGGATTGGATAAAATCAGAATAACAGATTCGACGGTCATTCGGCGTTATTGATAGACACGCTTTTTCCGGCTGACAGGGAGATAGGTTTTGTTTTTCCGTTCATGTGGACCCGGGCCTTCACGCCCTGGCCGGAACGGAGGGTGGCCCGGGTGATTTTCCCGGCTTTCCACTCCATGTCCACGATGAAGTCACCGCGCGCGCGCAAACCGGATGCGCTGCCGTCCGCCCATGCCTTGGGCAGCGCGGGAAGCAGATGGATGACGACCTCGCCGTTCTCCGTGGTTTCATGGCTTTGCAGCAGCATTTCGGCCACGCCGGCGGCGTAGCCGAAGTTGCCGTCGATCTGGAAGGGCGGATGGAGATCGAACATATTCGGAGCCAGGTAATTGGCCATCAGGTTGCTGGCGATTTTCCATGCGCGGTCGCCATCGTGCAGGCGGGCCCAGAGGTTCATTTTCCAGCCCGCGCTCCAGCCGGTCGCCAGATCGCCGCGATAGTTGAGCGATTGCACCGCCGCCTTGGCCAGCTCCGGCGCGTGCGCCGGGGTAATCTGCCGCCCCGGATACACCGAATACAGATGGGAAACATGACGGTGTTTGTTGGTGCGCACGCCGTGTTCCGGAGCGTCGTCCATCCATTCCCGCAACTGGCCGTGCTGTCCCACCGCGGGTTGGGGCAGGCGGGCGCGGAGTTCCGCAAGTCTGGCGCAAAAGGCCTCCTCGCCACCGACGGCTTTACCGGCCTCGATGCAGTTCGTGAAAAGGTCGTGGACGATCATCGTCTGATAGAACGCGCCGCGGGTGAGCGGGCCGTGCTCGGGTGAGTAGGACGGGGAAATCACCAGCCGCCCGTCCGGCAGAGCTTGCAGGTTTTCGCACCAGAATGTGGCGGCGCTCTTGAGCAGGGGCCAGCCGGTTTCGCGCAGGAACTCCAGGTCCCGCGTGAAAGCGTAGTGTTCCCACACGTTGTTGCAGATGAAGGCGGCGCTTTCCGCCTCCATCATGTGGATGCCCCGGTCCGATCCGGGAGAGGTGTATCCCCAGACATTGGCGACGTGGTGGACGACCCAGCCTTCCGTGCCGTAGTGGACTTTGGCGGTTTTTTCACCGGGTTCGCGGAGGTCGGCGAGCCAGTCCATGAGTGGCAGGGCGCACTCGGGGAGATTGCAGGGTCCCGACGGCCAGTAGTTCATCTGGAGGTTGATGTTCAGGTGGTAGTCGCAGTTCCACTTTGGGGTGTTCGTGTTGTTCCAGATGCCCTGCAGGTTGGCGGGCAGGCCGCCGGGGCGCGATGACGCGATGAGCAGGTAGCGGCCAAATTGGAAGGTCAGGGCCTCCAGCCCGCGATCCGCTTTTTCGTTGCGGTAGCGGGCGATGCGGGCGTCGGTGGGCAGCGCCTCGGCTGCGGCGTCGGTCGGGCCAAGGGTCAGGGTCACGCGGTCGAACAAGGCGCGGTGATCGGCCACATGCCGCTTGTGGAGAGCGTCGAATTTTTTTCCTTTCAGGGATGCGGATGTCTTGGCGTTGCGTTTGGCGGGTGTTTCGCCCTTGTAGTCGGGCCAAGCCATCCGGTAATCGGTGGCTCCCAGGATTTTCACCGTGGTGGCGTCGGCTCCGGCGACGACCAGGCGATCCCCTTCCACCGAGACGGCACCGCCTTCCGCCTCCACTTCGAGGCGGGCCTCGAAGGCCATGCCTTCCGGGTTGCCGGCTCCGTTGTCCACCCGTCCTTCCAGCACGACGCGATTTCCTTCCGCGTGGATGCGAATGTTCTGATGGAGGCTGGTCAGTCCGAGCTTGAAGGAAATTTTCCCCTTGGTGTCGGCAGTGAAGCGCGTCATCAGCGCCTGGTCCGGATAGCTGCAAAAGTAACTGCGGGAGTAGGTGGTGTCCCCGGCGCGGAAGGACACGCGCGCGGTGCCGGTCGAGAGGTCGAGATCGCGCCGGTAATCCTTTACGGCGGCGGGATCGGCGGGCAGGCCGTCGAACGAGAACCGGGCGTCGCAGAAGGACTGATAGGCACCGAAGTCGGGTTTGCCGTAGCCGCGCGTGCTGAGGAAATCCTTGACCGCGACCTTTTCCGCCTCGCCATGCTTGCCCTCCTCCAGCAGGCGGCGCACACGTGCCAGCGCGGCATCAGCGCCGGGGCGATCATTGTCCTTGGCGGGCCACCCGCTCCACAGGCTGGACTCGTTGAGCATGAGCCGATCTTCCCGGACGCCGCCGAACACCATGCCGCCGAGGCGACCGTTGCCGAGCGGCAGGGCCTCCATCCAGTCTTGCGATGCGGGCTTGTCATACCAGAGCGTGCCGGAATCCCCGGCTCTCGTGGTCCAAGGCGCGAGGGCGAGGAGAAAAAGGGCGGCGGATCGGACCCTGAGATGAAATGAAACGGGCATGGGTATGCATGCGAATACCTTGGCGGGTTCGGTTTTATTTCAGCAATGGCAGCCTGATCACCCGCGTAGAGGCGTCCCCGCTCATTTTCCCTCAAACACCACCCGGAATCCTAGGTCCGGGCGGCGGAGCGAGCAATCGGCGGTCCACTCGCGGGAGAGGGCGTTGCTGCCGGGCTTCAAATAGGAGCCGCCGATGATGACCCAGAGTTTTTCACCCAGCGGGTTGGCGGGGTTGAGGGCCGGGGCGGCGGTCCATTCGCAGACGGAGCCGGCCATGCCGATGAGGCCGGGCGGGGTGCGGTCGGGAGTGGGCGCGGTGACGGAAATCCAAGGCGCGGGCGGAAGGGTGCCGGGGTCTTTCAGCTCCGTGTTGAGCGCGGCGAACCATTCTTCCTGGGTGGGCAGGCGGGCTTTTTTCCACTGGGCGTAGGCGGCGGCGTCCCACCAATCGACACCGACGACCGGGGAATCGAGGGTGACCCGCTGGTTTTGCCAGGTGCCGCCGGCCTTGGCGGCGGCGTGAAGCGCGGCCCAATCGGTGGGTTCGTGGGAGGTCTTGGCGGGCGGCTGGCCCTCGCGGTCGAACGCGCGCTCGCGCTGGTCCTTGGCGAGCCTGCCGAGGGTTTCGAGAAATTCGGCATACTGGCCGATGGTGATTTCGTTGGCGGAAATGTGGAACGCGGGGAGGGTTTCCTCGCTGCCATCGGGCGTGGGGTATTGGCCGGCGGCGATGCTGACCGGAGCCGGCAAACTGGCGCGGTGCGGTGCGGGCGGTGCCGGTGGCCGCAATTTCATGGCGAGAACCACGGCGCCGACGAGAACGAGCGCGGTGATCCCGGCAATGAGCGCGACCGGTTGTTTTTTCCTGCCGCGGGAGGAAATCTTGGTGGGGGTGAGGATGGACAGCGGATCGGCGAGCTGGTGCTCGATCTGCATGCAAAAATCACGGGTCTGGGCCCAGGTGATCGGGGCGTCGAGGCCCTCGCCCCGCATCCAGGCGAACAAGGTGAGCATGCGGGTGGTGCCGGGTTTGCCGTCGGCGACGAGCGGGATGAGGGCGTTTCCCAAGTAAACGATGTCGCGCGCGGATTGGTCCGGGGTGCGGGTGCCGGCGATGGCGAGGTTTTTCAAACGGACGACTCCGTGGGCGTCGAGATGGACGTCATTCAAGTCCAGCGGCGAGGTGGCCTGGCCGAGAGTTTCGTGCTGAAGGTGGGCCTCGGAAATGCGGCGCAACAGGTAGGACAGGCGGAGGGGGAGAAAGGGCTCGCGGCCGTTTTTCCGCTCGGCGAGCGTGACGCCGGGGAGGAGCTCGTGGGCGTAAAAGCAGAGGTCGGGCTCGGCCACGGCCTCATACACGGAGCCGATCAGCGGGTGATCGACGGACGCCTTGGCGCGGATGTCGGCGAGAAAGGCGTTTCTTTGATCCGCCTGGTCCGCGCGGAGTTCATCGACCAGCACGAGGCGGGAAACGGAGATTTGTTCCGCGAGCCAGGTCGTGGAAACGGGAGTTTCAGCGAGCCGTTCCTTGAGGCGGTATTCGCCAAGCAGGCGTTCTTCGGAGGCGGGATTCATGGAGTTTTTGGAAATCTCAAAAAGGGGAGAGATGGCTGGAAATCACCGGGTAGGCAGAGGCGGCAGAAGCGGAATGGTCGGATCGAAATCAGGCGGCAGCGTGTCTTGGAATTCGGGGAGCACCGAACCGCCCGGAGCGGCCGACGGCTGTTTGGGGATCTTCGCGGCGAGGTCGCGCGGCCAGGCCTGGACGTCGAGGATCTCGCCTTTATACATCAGGGAAACGACTTGGCCGTAGTAGGTTCTTTCGCCGAAAAGATGCTCGGTTTGTGCATCCTGCTTCGGGATCAGGTAGTTCATCCGCAGGCTTTCCTCGCCGCCGGCCCAGTCAAAGGGCACGGAAACCCACTTCTCGGTCACCCAGGATTTGTCTTCGAGCGGGATGATTTCACCTTTTCCGGTGCGGTTGAAGAAACTCACGGAAACGGCGAGCTCGCCGATGTCGATATCCTCGCCCGGCGCTTTCTGCACCGGCACGGTGAGGACGACGCGTTGCCCGGCCTCGTCATTCGGGTCCTTGAAAATCCGCACCCGGCCGAGGGAAAGCTTGCCGAGAGTGGTGGGCTTCTCGAAGCCGTCGCGCAGCTTTCCGGCGGCAAGTCCGTAGAGCGCCCCGGCTCCGGAAACGCCCATTTGGAACACTTTCTCGTAATGGGCGGCGGCGGTGTCGAACACTTCCATCTGCTCGTGGACGAGGCCGAGTTCGTAATGCACCGTCGGATCTTCCGGGGATTGGGAAAGCGCTTCCTCGAGCTTCGTAATCGCCACGACCATGTCCCCGCGCACGCGGGCCTGCCGGGCTTCCTTGACCATCCGTTCCGACTTCGGGTCCTCCACTTGCGGCGTGACGACCGGCACCGGCTCGGGTGCCGGCTGGGATGCGGCCTGCGGCGGCATGGCTATCGGCGGGCGGGAAACCACCGGCGACGCGTGATCCGGCTCGGCGGGAACCCGCACGACCACCAGCTTCGGCACCTCCTTGATCACTTCCCGCACCTCTCGCGATTCCTCAAAACGGGTGGCCAGCGCCATGCCCGCGACCCACAATTGGGAAAAAACCATCAACGCCAGCACCCAGCAGGAAATCGCGAAAACCGGCGGACGCGCGACGGTCAGGGAGCCTGGGTTCTCGGATGCCATGGGCGGAAGATGGGGATTCGGTTTCCCCGTGTCAATCCGCCGGGCGATGCCGCACCAAGGAAGGGCGATATCCGATCGCCCCGACCATGAGATGCCAATGAAAAACGCCTTGCTCGGGCCATTGGCTTTTCCATGGGCTGTGCGGACAGGAATGTCCGCACCCCTTAAGTTGGCGATGCCGCACCAAGGAAGGGCGATATCCGATCGCCCCGTCCATGGAGTGCCAATGGAAAGCGCCTTGCTCGACTCATTGGCTTTTTCATGGGCGCGGCGGACGGATTCCGCCGCTCCTTGTTTTTCAGACGGTTTCAAGCC
>CAYXZE010000108.1:0-8090 GCA_964469395.1 uncultured Luteolibacter sp. | reverse complement strand
CTAACGAAAAAGGCCGCCGGATTCCCCGGCGGCCTTTCACATTCAAAGATCAATTCTCAGGAAATCACTCTTCCCCGCCTTCGCCCGCGCCTTGTGGCATCGGGAAGGACAAGCCTTCAGGAAGTGCCGGAGCGTCCTGGATCTTGACGAGTTCCAGTTCGAAAACCAGCACGCTGTTAGGCGCGATGTCCGCGCTGCCGCGGCGCTCACCGTAGGCGAGTTCGCTCGGCAGGAAGATTTTCCACTTGGCTCCGACCGGCATGGTGGTGAGGGCTTCCTTGAAGCCGGGAACCACTTGCAGGGTCAGCGGCACGGGCTGGCCCGCAGGGGAGGCGTCGAATTCCTTGCCGCTGATGAGCGTGCCCTTGTAGTTCACGAGGAACTGCTTGTTGTCCTCGGCACCTTCCTTGGGAGCCGCGTATTTCTCGTCGCCGCCCTTGGCGAGCACTTCGTATTGAAGACCGCTCTTGGTGGTGGTGACTTCCTTGCGCTTGCCGTTTTCCTCAAGGAATTTCTTACCGGCTTCCAGGTTCGCTTCGGCGGTGGCCTTTTCACGATTCTGCAACATTTCACCGAGTGCCTCCATGGCGGCTTGGAGCTTCTCGTCTTCGAGTTCCGGCTTGTCACCCTTCACCGCGGTCATGAAGCCCTTGAGGAAAGTGGCGGATTCGAGGTCGTCTGCGGTCACGCCGTATTGGCCGAACTGTTGGGCGAAGTTGCCGCCGGTGCGGAAACCGAGGGCGTAGGACGAGTCCGCCTTGATCACGGCGGGATCGAGCTTCGGCTTGGCGGGTGCTTCCACGGGTGGAGTCGCGGCTTCGGTTTTACCGGCTTCAGGAGCTTGCGGCTGGGCGGATGAGGAGGCGATCAGACCGAGGGCCAATGCGCCGGGGATAAGTTTGCGGATCATGGATGTATTTTTGGAAGAGCGCGGAAAATAGGCACGGGATGGATGCCTGTCCAGAACGGGTTTTTGAGGAAATTCCCTCCGGAATCCGACCATCCTGCGGGGGGAGGGCTTGCCCTCAGCAGCAGCCCGCGCCGGAACAACAGGCCGGACTGGCTGGCAGCGAGCGGTCGGGTTGGGGGGCTTCCATGGAGGGGTTCGGCTCCAGTGTTTCGAGGCCGAGCTTTTTGAGGAGTTCGCGGTCCTGACCGGCTTCGGGATTTTCCGCGGTGAGGAGTTTGTCGCCGTAGAAAATGGAGTTCGCGCCGGCGAAGAAGCAGAGAGCCTGGGTTTCATCGGACAGGCGGGTGCGGCCTGCGGAGAGGCGGACCTTGGCGCGCGGGACGGCGATGCGGGCGCAGGCGATCATGCGCACGAGGTCGAAGGGATCGACCTGCGGGTTGTTCGCCAGCGGGGTGCCGGGCATGGGCATGAGCGAGTTGATCGGCACGCTTTCCGGCTGCGGATTGAAGTTGGAAACAACCTCTAACAAACGCAGGCGGTCGGTGATGGTCTCGCTGATGCCGAGGATGCCGCCGCAGCAGACGGACATGCCGGCGTCCTGAACGTTGCGGATGGTGCGCAGGCGGTCCTCGTAGGTGTGCGAGGTGACGATGTTCGGATAGTGCTCGGGCGAGGTGTCGAGGTTGTGATTGTAGGCGGTGACGCCGGCTTCCTTGAGGGTGACGGCTTCCTCCGGGCCGAGCTCGCCGAGGGTGACGCAGACTTCCATGCCGAGCGAGGAGACTTCCTTGACGATATCGACGACCTGGTTGAACCGCTCGGTGCCGCCGCGGACGCCGCGCCAGGCGGCCCCCATGCAAAAGCGGGTGGAGCCGTTTTCACGGGCGGCGCGGGCGCTTTCCATGACGGTTTCCTTGGAAAGCAGACGCTCGTTTTTCAGGTCCGTCTCGTAGCGGGCGGACTGGGTGCAGTAGGCGCAATCCTCGGAACAACCGCCGGTCTTGATGGAGAGGAGCGTGCAGAGCTGGATCCTGCCATCCGGGAAATTCGCCTCGTGCACCGTGCGGGCGCGCTTGAGGAGATCGAAAAATGGCAGCGAGTGGAGCTCTTGAAGTTCGGCGAGAGTCATGGAGAAAGGTGTTGGTTGAATGTTAAAGGTTATTGGGCCGGGAGAATCGCGGGGTCTGATGTTTTTCTTCCGCGATCCGGCATCTCCCGCGACCTCAGCGGGTCCAGCTGCCTTTGACCACCGGCAAGCTGCCCTGGCCGACGGGGATGTAGGAGGTGGGGCCGCGCGCGCCTTCCAGCGCCACGCCGGTGGCGCTTTTCCAGCGGGCGCTCATGCTTTCACCGGTGTGGCAGCCCCAGCTTTTGCAATAGGCCTTGCGGTCGAAGATGGAGGACTTGATGCGCGGCAGATCGTGCTCGTGCAGCCAGGCGGTGGAGGCGGCCATGACGTCGTTGCCGTAGTCGAACATGAAGGCGTAGCGGTTCGAGTGGCCGAAGAAGTCGAAGGTTTTCACCGAGCCGCGCGGACGGGAGTTGAGAGACTGGATGAAATTTCCCGAACTTTTGAACCAGACCAGAGTCACCCGGCGCTTGGCCGCCTGCTCGGCAATCCATGTGGTGTAGGGCTTGCCGTCCTCGCGACCGCGGGTCTGGTAGCCGGGCTGATAGACCAGCCACACGATCGGCGCGTCCGGCCCGTATGCCTGGCGGATTTCCGCCATGCGGAGGGTGGATGCACGGACGAAATTCGCCCACCAGCGGTCGTGCTGGTCATCCGTGACGCGCAGGTTTTCCCATTTCCGCAAGGCCGGCCCGCCGGTGACGATGACGTGATCCGCATGACTCCACGCGGCGAGCAGGAGGAAAACGGTGGCGAGGAGGCGGGCTGGACGTGTCATGTGGGCTGAGGGTGAACGGATGCGGGGACAGGAGTGTCCCCGCTCCTTATGCTTCGGGTTCGGAACCGTTGCGGATGATTTCGAGGAAGCTCTGCGACTCAAGGGCGGCACCGCCGATGAGCGCGCCGTCGATGTCCGGGCAGGCCATCAATTCCGCGGCGTTGCCGGGCTTCACGCTGCCACCGTATTGGATGCGGATTTTCCCCGCGGCATCCGCGCCGTAGAGATCGGCGATGAGGGAGCGGACGAAGGCATGGGCGTCCTGCGCTTGCCGGGACGTGGCGGTGACGCCGGTGCCGATGGCCCACACGGGTTCGTAAGCAATGACGATTTCCGCCAGATCTTTTTCGGAAATGTCCTTCAAGCCGTCCGTGACTTGTGTGCGGAGGACGGTTTCGAGTTGGCCGGCCTCGCGCTCGGCGAGGGTTTCCCCGATGCAGAAGATGGGCTTCAGGTTCGCCTCGCGGGCTTTCTTGATCTTGGCGTTGATCCGGGCGTCCGTCTCGCCGTAGATCGCGCGGCGCTCGCTGTGGCCGAGGATCACGTAGTGGACGAAAAACTCGCGCAGCATCAGCACGCTGACCTCGCCGGTGTAAGCGCCGGAATCGAACTGCGAGCAATTCTGCGCGGCGATCTGGATGGCGTGGGCGTTCTGCACCGCAGTGGCGGTGTGCAGCAGGTCCGCGAGTTTTGCCAGGGAAACAAACGGCGGCGCGATGACGATTTCGCAGGGGAAATCCTGCCCTTGAAGCTTGGAGAGGAAGCTCTTGATGAAGTCTTCCGTCTCGGAAGCTCCCTTGTTCATTTTCCAGTTGGCGGCGAAAATCGGTTTGCGAAACATACTCTTGGGGGTGGGTGTTGGTTTTTTTTGGGGGGGAATTCAGACTTCGGTCAATGCGGCCACGCCGGGAAGGACTTTTCCTTCGAGGAGTTCGAGAGACGCGCCGCCGCCGGTGGAAATGAAGGTCATTTGGTCATCGAGGCCGAACTGGTTGACGGCCGTGACGGAGTCGCCGCCGCCGACGATGGTGACCGCGTCGCTGGCGGCCATGGCCTCGGCAATGGCGCGGGTGCCCTTGGCGAAGCTTTCGATTTCAAACACGCCCATCGGACCGTTCCAGATGATGGTTTTCGCCTTGGCGACTTCGGTGCGGAATTGGTCGATCGCGACATCGCCGATGTCGATGCCCTCCCAGCCGTCCGGGGTCTCGCCGCCTTGTTCATAAGGCGCGGTGACTTTCGTTTCCGCACCTTCCCTGAATTCCTGGGTCACGCGGGTGTCGGCGGGCAGCAGGAAACGCACGCCCTTGGCCTCGGCCTTGGCGAGGATGTCGAGCGCGAGGTCGAGCTTGTCGGCTTCCACGCGGCTGTTGCCGGTCTTGTAACCTTGCGCCTTGCGGAAGGTGTTGGCCATCGCGCCGCCGATCAGGAAGGCGTCGGCCTTTTCCATCAGCGCGGTGATGACCTGGATTTTATCGGAAACCTTCGCGCCGCCCATGATGACGAGGAAGGGTTTCTCCGGGGCTTGGAGCTTGCCGTCGAGGTATTCGAGCTCGCGCTCCATCAGCAGGCCCATGGCGCTTTGTTTCACGAAATGAGTCACGCCCTCGGTGGAGGCGTGGGCGCGGTGGGCGGTGCCGAACGCGTCGTTGATGTAAATCTCCGCGCCGCCCGCGAGTTTTTCGGCGAAGGCGGAGTCGTTGGCTTCTTCTTCCGGATAGAAACGGGTGTTCTCCAGCAGCAGGACCTCGCCGGGCTGAAGGGCGGCGCGCAGGGCGGCAACTTCCCCGCCGATGCAATCCGGGGCGAGCTTCACGGTCAGACCGAGGATTTCACCGAGGGCGGCGGCGGCGGGAGCGAGGGAAAACTTCGCCTCGAAGCCACCCTTGGGACGGCCGAGGTGCGAGCAGAGAACGAGTTTCGCACCGCCGGCGACCAGCAATTTGATCGAAGGAACGGCCCCTTGGATGCGGGTATCGTCAGTGATGACGCCGTCCTTGAGCGGGACATTGAAATCCACACGCATGAGAACTTCTTTGGAGGATACATCGAGATCGCGGATCGAGAGCTTGGCCATGGGCGGGGAATCCCGCCTTAGAGCCGGGCCGGTGTCAAGCGATGCGTTGCATCCCCGTCCGTCCGGGGTGGTTCAACGCGGCAACGGACTGGTGCGGAACCGCTCGTGTTGGCGGCGAATCGTCGAATCCTCCGGCATGAAATTCACCGCCCGGCCGGACCATTCCAGTGCTTTCCGGCGATTTCCCCGGGCGAATTCGATCTCCGCCAGCGTGTCCAGATAGATCGACTTGTCCGGGTTCATGGCAAGCGCCTTGTCCAGCAAGGATTTCGCCTGGTCCAGATTCCGCTGGGCGCGACCGGCGAGCCATCCCGCCGTGTTGCAGGTATTGTCCGAATCGGGAAATTGCGCGACGACGGCGGACATCCGCGCCCAGGATATTTTGAACCACTCGTCGTGTTCCTTGAGCAGTCCCACTTTGCGGAGCGCGGGGAAAAAATCATCCGCGAGGGAGCCGTCGCTCGGGAACCGCTGATGACAGTCCCGGAGGACGGCAATCGAGCCGGCCCGGTCGTTTTTCAAATTGGCAAGCGCCCGCCCCAAGTCCGCCTGGAGCCGGATGGAAAGATTTCCCAGCACGGCTTCCGGGCGGAAATTGCTGCCCGCCAGCACTTGCGCCAGGATCTCCGAGGCGGCGCCCGCTTCCTGCCAGCGGTCCTGCTCCAGCATGTTTTTCGTATGCAGCTGGAGCAAATCCAAAAAGCTCCTGATGTCCTCCCTGACAACCTCCAGTTCGCATTGGCATACGGCACGGGCCAGCCAATCCGCAGCCCGCGCGTAGTCGCCGCCAAAGGCATAACCATCCGCGATCTTCTTCGCGTCATTTCCAAGCGCCAGCTTCTCGACCAGCGAGTCGTGCGCGGCGGCCTCTCCGGCCCGGCCCGCCTTGCGCAGACACGCCGCGGCGCACGCGTGCAGGTGCGGCTGCGGATCGAGCTTGCGGCTGGAAACCAGCTCGATCTGCTTCAGGAAAAAGGTCGCCGCCTCATCCCAGCGCTCCGCGGCGGAAAAGCTGACAATCTGCCGGGTCCAGGGAAGCTCGTTGCGCCGGGATTCCGGCAGGAGATTCCAGACTTTGAGACTGGTGGCCACATCGGAACTCAAGCCGGTGAACAACAACATCCGGTCCAATTGCTGCGCCCGCTTGTCAGCGGGAGCCTTTTCGATCGCCGCCCAGGCCAGCGCCAGCCAGCGCTCCCGCAGCCGCTGCGGGTCGCGGCCCTTGCCGAAAACGGCCAGCATCCCGTCGAACCGCTCGGTCCGGCCGGACTTGGGATTCAGCTCCTCCAGCCATTGCCACAAGTCCAGCGTCTCCTCTTCCTCGCCGAACGCGATGCCGACAACATCCGTCCAGCGCCCCGCATCGTCCCCCGCCCACGCGAGCGCGACCTCCCTCGCGATTTCCGGCGCGTCTAGGGTGCGCCCCGTCATTGATGAACCACCGCCAAAAAGAATCGACAGCAACGTCTCGAACCGATCCGCATGCGCTTCCGCGAGATTCAGCATCGGCTTCAGGAAAGCGTCCCTCCATGGTTCGCGCAGTCCCCGGCTATCCAGGAAACCTGCCAATATCAACAATTGTTCCATTTCCTTGGAAACGTCCCGCTCCTCATCTTCCGGATCCTTTTTCGCAAGACTCTCGAAGCGTTTCGCCGCCCACCCCGCATAGTCGGGTTTTTCAGGATCCAGCCCCAGGGCTTTCAGCGCCTCGGGAATCCGTTCCATCGATTCATAGTAGGAAAACGCCTCGATCGGAAAATCCCTGAGATACGCCGCCTCCGCCAACGCCGGTTCGCCGAGCAGGAACAACGCATGGACCGCCTCATGCCGCGCCGACCGATCCCGGGAGTTCGCCAAATCGACCAGCCTCTTCAAGTCCGCCGCCCCTAACACCTCCCCCTGCCAGCGCCTGATCGCGAGTTTCGTGTAAGGCTTGGGAATCGCGCCACCGTCCACCTTCGCCTGATACCGGCGCAACCACGGCAGCGGATCTCCCAACAAAACGGACATCGCCGCGGCAATCCCGGTTTCCCCCGCCGCCGTCGCCGCATCGCGTGCCGCCTCTAGATTTCCCGCCGCCCGATGAAGCGCGAGCTGCCAGGCATCCGCGCGGACGCCCTTGAGAGTCTTCGCCCGCGCCAATTCCGCCGCGAGCGTTCCCTGGCTGCGGTGGAAATCCGCGAGCGCCAGCAATCCGGCGGCATCGGCGGGAGCCATTTCGAGAAATTCCCGGGCACCGTCCGCATTGCCCGCGACCAGACATTCCCGCGCGGCCGTCACCGCCACCCCCCGGATGCCCTCGATGCCGCTCCCCCCCCGCATCAACGCCTGTTGCAGCCGCGCTTGGAGTTCCGCATTGGTCTCGCCCGCATAGAGTTTGAGAATTTGCCGCCAGGCCCGCTTGCTACTGAGCTTGGCGAACAGGTTCACCTTTTCATCCGGCGCGGCTTTCTCGAATCGCTCCGCCAAAGCCGTCACCTCAGGGTCGGTATCCGGCGTGAGATGCAGCTCGATTTTCCGGATCAACTCGCGGGCGCGGTAAACCTGCTCCGGATCATTTCCCGCCGCCGCTTGCTCCAGGGCCGGCAAAGCACCTTCACCGATTTTCCAAATCAGTCGGCTGGCATCCTCGCGAACCCGGAATTTCTCGTGAGCCAATTCCTGAATGAGAACCTCCACGGGTTTCCACGCCGCAGGTTCCCCAATCGTGTCCGGCGCGGCCGCCACGCCCCACCCCCACGCAAAAACCAACGTGAGCCCTGCGACACCCTGAAATTTCATCTGAGCGGAAACGTTGCGGATCCAGCGAATAAATCAACCTCCATCGCCATCACGCCGCGAAGCTCTCGCCGCACGAACAAGTGACCACCGCGTTCGGATTGCTCACCTTGAAGCCGCCCTGCTGCAAGTCATCGGAAAAATCCAGCTCGCTGCCGCTGACGAAGAGCGCGCTCTTCGGGTCGATCACCACGTTCACGCCATTGCTCGGCACCAGAATGTCGCGATCTCGCGGACCGTCCACCAAGTCCATTTTATACTGCAACCCCGAACACCCGCCGCCCACCACCGCGATCCGCAACGCCCCGTCCGGCCGACCCTGCCGGTCGAGCAACCCGCGCAAATGCGCCGACGCACCCTCCAGCACCCGCACCAGCTTTTCATTGCCGATCTTGTAATTCACCGAATTCACCGCCGC
>CAYXZE010000107.1:3621-8108 GCA_964469395.1 uncultured Luteolibacter sp. | reverse complement strand
CGCGCATTTCCCCGATCATGATGCGGTCCGGGTCCTGCCGCAGGAAGGCCCGCAGCACCCGCGGGAAATCGAGGCCGATCGCCTCGTTGATGGGAATCTGGATGATGCCGTCGATGTCATACTCGACGGGGTCCTCGGCGGTGAGGAGCTTGGCGTCGATCGTGTTGATCCGGCGGAGCGCGGCGTAAAGCGTGGTGGTTTTCCCCGCGCCGGTGGGACCGGTGACGATGAAAATGCCGTTCGGTTTCTCGATCGTGTCGGTGATGTAATCGTAAATGTGCTCCGTCAGTCCGAGATTTTCGAGCGAGAGGTTGACCGACGAGCGGTCGAGCACCCGCAGCACGATCGATTCCCCGTGGTGGGTGGGGAGCGAGGAAACCCGCATGTCCACCTGCTTGTCGCCGACCTGTTTGACGATCCGGCCGTCCTGGGGGATGCGGCGCTCGGCGATGTTCATGTTGGACATGACCTTGACGCGCGAGATGATGGGACCGGCGAGATGAATCGGCGGCGGTGCCATTTCATAGAGCGCGCCGTCCACCCGGTAGCGGATCTTGAAGTCCTTTTCAAAGGGCTCGAAGTGGATGTCGGACGCCTTTTCCTTGATCGCCTGATAGAGCACGAGATCGACGTAACGGATGATCGGCGCGGAGTTCGCCTCGGCTTCGAGATCGGCGGCATTCACCCGCTCGCTGCCGATTTCCAATTGGCCGAGGATGTCCTCCATCGCCTTGCCCTCGCCGCCGTAACACTCGTTGATCTTGGCCTCGACGAGGTAATCCGGCGCGACGACCACGTGGATCTCGCGGCCCAGGGCGAAGCGCAAATCCTCCGGTGTCTGCGGGTTCAGCGGATCGACCAGCGCCACGTAGAGGCCGGTTTCATCGAAATTGACGGGCAGCGCGCCATGGAGGCGGGCGGTGCCGGCGGGGACGAGCGCCAGCAAGGCTTCCGGCGGCGTCCAGTGCCGCAGGTCCACCACGCTGGCCCCCAGCTCGGATGCGACCACCGGCCAAATGTCATCGCGGCTCTGGATGACTTGGAAGTCCGCGAGAATTTCCGCGATTTCTTTGCCGCTGTGGCCGATTTCCGCGAGAATGTCTTGGGAAAGCGCCTGGTCAATGAGGCCGCGCGATTGGAAAAGTTCGAGAATCTGTTGATTGTCCATGGGACTGAAAGCGGAGGGGGTTTTTTCGAAAAAAGGCGGAGGTGATGGGCGGTCAATCGAAGTCCGACATGGTGGCGTGGACCACCTCGCTGCCGGAAGTGAGGCCGGAAAGCACCTTGCGGATGCCGTCTTCGCGCAGGGTGCGCATGCCCAGTTCCCGGGCGCGGCGGCGGAGCTGGGTGGTGGTCAGCCCGGTGTTGATCATGCCGCGCACCTCGTCATCGATGAGGAACGTTTCGAAAATCCCCATCCGGCCCTTGTAGCCGTTTCCGCGGCATTTCTCGCAGCCGACCGGGCCGAAAATGGTGGCCCCCGCCATCCGCGAGGGGTCGAGCGAAAGCGCGCGCATTTCCTTCTCCGTGAGGTCGGCGGGAGCCTTGCACAGCGGGCAGAGCTTCCGCACGAGACGCTGGGCGAGCACCGCGCGGACCGCCGAGGCGATCAGGAACGGCTTCACCCCGATATCCGCGAGACGGGCGATCGCGGACGGCGCGTCGTTGGTGTGGAGCGTGGAGAAAACCAAGTGACCGGTGAGCGAGGCGTTGATGGCGATGTTCGCCGTCTCCGCGTCCCGGATTTCCCCGATCATGATGATGTTGGGCGCTTGCCGGAGCATGGCGCGCAGGGCGGCGGCGAAGGTCATGCCGATGTCCGTCTTCACCATGACCTGGTTGATGCCGGGAAGCTCATACTCGACCGGATCTTCCACCGTGATGATTTTCTTGTCCGGTCGGTTGATCACGTTGAGGCAGGCGTAGAGCGTCGTCGTTTTTCCGGAGCCGGTCGGTCCGGTGACGAGGATGATCCCGTCCGGCAGGCCGAGCAGCCCCTCGAAAACTTTCTGGTCGTCCGAGAAAAAGCCGAGTTCGGGCAGGCCTAACAGCAGCGAGGTCTTGTCCAGAATCCGCATGACGATGGACTCGCCGTGATTGGACGGGACCGAGGAAACCCGCAGATCGACTTCCTTTTCGCCCATCTTGAGCTGGATCCGCCCGTCCTGCGGCAGGCGCTTTTCCGCGATGGACATCGTGCCGCTCATCACCTTCAGGCGCGCGATGATCGCGGGAAGCAGTTTCTTCGGATGGGTATCGACGTGGACCAGCTTGCCGTCCAGCCGGTAGCGGACCCGCACGGACGTCTCAAGCGGCTCGATGTGAATGTCCGAAGCCCTCAGCCGGAAAGCCTCGGTGAGCGTCTGCATCACCAGCCGGATGATCGGCGCGTCATCGCCGCCGGGTCCGGCCTCCGCATCGCCGCCGGTCACCGAGTAGCCCTCGTCCGCCGCGGAGCCGGCTTCGTTGGAGTGATAAAACTGGCGGAGATACTCCTGGATTTCCTGTTGGGTGACGCAAACCAGATTCAGCTCGCGGCCGAGCACGTGAGGCAGGCTGTCCAGCGACTCGAAATCGAGCGGATCCGCCAGCGCGACCGTGAGCGAGAGACCGTCATCCTGCACCGGAACGATCCGGTAGCGCTTCGCCACATCGTCGGTGATCGCGTCAACGACGTTCGGATCAATGGTCGAGTCGGACAACCGGATGAAAGGAATGCCCGCGTTCGCCGCCAGGGTTTTCGCCACATCCTCCTGGGTCAGCGTGCTTTGTGCGAGCAGGTGTTCAACGACCGTTTCATTGCCGGAGAGGGAATTGTGCGCGCGGGCGACTTCTTCGGAACTCACCAATCCGGCTTCGGCGAGCAATTCTGCGAGATAATCTTCGTTGGAAAACACTGAGCTGGGAGTCCTGGGATTTTTTGGGTTTCGCAAGCCGGGGGCAGACCCCTTGCTTCGTCTTCCGCAGATTGGTCAACCCACCCATCGCTTGTCAACCAGCCACATCGCGAGAATCCCGGGAAACCGCCGCGCCGCTTTCATTGTAAACACCATGCCCATTCATTCGCGGGATGCGTTTGCGAATGAAAGCGGGATTCGCCGTTTTCATGGCTCGTCAGCCCCCTTCCCGTCAGTCAACGTGGCCCCGGCCAAGCACCCAGCGGAAAAACCGCGGGGAAAAAAATCACCAGCACCCACCACGTTGAAAACATTCAAAGAACTCGGAATCCCCGCGAACCTGATGCAGGGGCTTCAGGAACTCGGCATCATCCACCCCACGGAAGTCCAGAGCCAGACCATCCCCTTTCTGTTGGAAAACGGCGGCGACCTCATCGCCCAGGCCCAGACCGGCACCGGCAAAACCGCCGCTTTCGGCCTGCCGCTGCTGATGAAGGTGAATCCGAAATCCAAGGACATCCAGGGCCTCATCGTCGCCCCCACCCGCGAACTCGCGAAACAAATCGGCAAACAACTTTTCCGCTACACCAAGCATTCCGAGAAAATCTTCGTCGAGGTCCTGTGCGGCGGCGACAACTTCGACAAACAAGTCGCCGCGCTCCAGCGCCCGACCCACATCGTCGTCGCCACCCCCGGCCGCCTCATCGACTTGATCCACAAAAAAGCCCTCACCCTCGTCCACGTGAAGCACCTGGTCCTCGATGAGGCGGATGAAATGCTGAGCATGGGCTTCAAGAAGGAACTCGTCAAAATCTTCGGCCTCACCCGCGCGCGCCGCAGCACCTGGTTGTTTTCCGCGACGATTCCCGACGCCATCCACGGCCTGATCAAAGACTGCATGAGCGGCAAGCCCCACCAGCTCAAGATCGACAAGGCGCACGTCGTCAACCGCGACATCGACCACCAGTTCGCCATTTGCAGCCGCGACGAGAAATCCGAGTTCATCGCCAGTTTCCTCAAGCGCCAGAAGGAGAACCGCGGCGTCATCTTCTGCCGCACCAAGGCCGGCGCCATCGTCCTCGGCAAGCAGCTCACCACCAAAGGCTTCCCCGTCGCCGTCCTGCAGGGCGACCTGACCCAGAAAGAACGCGACACCGTCATGCGCTCCTTCAAAAAAGAACGCGCCCAATTCCTCATCGCCACCGATGTCGCGGCCCGCGGGATCGACGTCGAGGGCCTTTCCTTCGTCATCCACCACCAGCTTCCCGAGCAGATCGAATACTTCACCCACCGCAGCGGCAGAACCGCCCGCGCCGGGAAAAAAGGGATTTCCCTCGCCCTGATCGAACCCCGCGAGCGCCCGAAAATCACCAAACTGGAAAACGACTTCGACCTGTCATTCACCGAGGTCCATTAACCTTAAGGAGAGCGGGACTCCGGCCCGCCCCGCCGATGGAAAGTGAAAGAGAAAAGCTTCGCGCTCCCGCTTTCGCCCCGCACCGGCAAGGGACGGGACCTCCTCCTTATTTGGCGCGTCACTTTCAGTTTCACCCCAGACAAAGCCGCTTGTGGCGGGCGCTAAAGTCGGCG
>CAYXZE010000107.1:0-3521 GCA_964469395.1 uncultured Luteolibacter sp. | reverse complement strand
TCACTTTCAGTTTCACCCCAGACAAAGCCGCTTGTGGCGGGCGCTAAAGTCGGCGAGAATCCGCTGGCGCTCGCAAGCTTGATTTGTGAGCCTTTTTTCAATCGTCGCAGAACCGCGTTGGCGGTTGTTTTTTTCCATGGACCCCTCACCCACTCCGCCCGCCCGCCCGGTTGCCATCCCCGAAGCCCTCCGGCTTCAGTTGGATGACTTCCGGCGTCATCTGTGGCGGGTGAAAATCCTGGAGGCGGTCGCCGCGGGAGTGATCGGGCTGCTGGTTTCGTTCCTGCTGGTTTACGGGCTGGACCGGGTCTGGCAGACGCCGGGCTGGGTGCGGCTGGGGATCCTGGTGGCGGGCGTCTCGCTGTTCGCGGTGTTCGCGCCGTTCTGGCTGCACCGGTGGGTCTGGCGGCAGCGGCGGGAAACGCAGTTGGCGCGGCTGATCGCGCGGCGCTACCCGGGGCTGGGGGACCGGTTGCTGGGGGTCATCGAGCTTCAGGATCAGGAGGGAAATGCGGACACGCTGTCGCCGCGTTTGCGGGAGGCGGCGATGGAGGCGGTGGCCATCGAGGCGGGCAGGCGTCAGCTCGACGAGGCGCTGCCGCCGCAACGGCACCGGCGGTGGGCACTGGCCGCGCTCGGGCTGGCGGGGATTTCCGCCGCGGCCTTCACACTCACGCCGCGGGCGGGCATCAACGCGCTGCAACGCTGGCTGATGCCGCTTTCAAACACGGAACGCTACACGTTCGCCCGGCTCGACCAGCCGCCGGTCTATCAAGCGGTGGCGTTCGGCGAGGCGTTTGAAATCACGCTGCGGCTCTCGAAGGATTCCGAGCAGCGTCCGCCTCAGGCGGTCGGCCGCTACGGGATGCAGCCCGCCGTGGAAGCCTCGCTGGTGAAAGGCAGCTACCGCTTCAAGTTTCCCGGCCAGCAGGATCCCGGACGAGTGATTTTCCATGTGGGAGACCTCCGGCACGAAGTCCGCGTGGAGCCGGTCCAGCGCCCGGGCATGGAAAGTGTGGCGGCTATGGTCACTCCCCCCGCCTATCTCGGCATTCCTGAAAAAACCGTGTCCCTCAACAACGGCGTGATCAGCGCGGTGGAGGGCAGCAAGATCCGCATCGAGCTCACGACCAACCGCCCGCTCGCCACCGCCACCTTCGGCCCGACGCGCCCGCAAGTCATTGAGGAGCCGAAGGAAAACGCCGCCGCTTATGTCCCGCTGGAGGGAGCCTTGGAAATTTCCGGCCTCACTGCCCGGACGCCGCTGATGGAGGCGGGCGCGATTCCTTTCGAGATTCCGTTTTCCTGGGCGGACCATCTGGGGCTTGCCGGCGAGTCCGGGTTCAAGCTGCGGGTGGATGCGATCCGGGACGCGGCACCGACCAACTACTTGCAGGGGATCGAGCGCCAAAAAGTGATGCTGCCGGAGGAAACGATCGATTTCGAGGTGCTGGCTGAGGATGATTTCGGGGTCAAAGTCACGGGAATCGAGTGGACCGGCCAATTCACCCGGCCAACCAGCGGCACCCCGGCGCAGGGCGAAATCAAACTCGCCGACGGAGCCGCCGAAGAGCGGCGGATCATCAAACCGGCGGCATTTTCCCCGGCGGCTTTCGGCATCGCGCCGCAGAAAATCACACTTCGCGGTTACAGCGAGGACTTTTTCCCCGGACGGGGCCGGGTCTATTCCGAGCCGGTGATTTTATATGTGCTGACCCGCGACGAACACGCGCAATTGTTGAAAAGCAAGTTCGACCGCAACATCACCGAGTTCGAGGATCTCGCCCGGCGCGAACAGGAATTGCTGGAGGAAAACCAGCGGCTCGAACGCCTGAGCGGCGAGGACCTCCAGAAAGACGCGAACGCCAAACGGCTCGAAGCGCAGGAAGACGCCGAGGCCGAGAGCAAGCGCCGGATGCAGGATCTCACCGAGCGGATGGAAAGCCTGATGAAGGACGCCGCCCGCAACGGCGACATCGAAAAGGACACGCTCAAGAAAATGGCGGAGTCGCTCAAGTCGATGCAGGAGCTTTCCCAACAGGATTTGCCGAAGGTCCAGGACAAGCTCGGCGACTCGCAGGAACAGTCGAACACTCCCGAGAAAACCCAGGACGACGTGGCGAAGGCGGTGGAGGAACAAAAGAAGGCCGTCGAAAAAATGCAGGAAGCCATCGCCAAGGCGAACGACGCCAACCGCCAGTTCGAGGCCGGCACGTTCGTCAACCGCTTGAAGAAAGCCGCGGGCGAGGAGGGCGGCATCGCCAGCTCGCTGATCGACGCCTACGAGCGGATTCTCGGAGCCAAGAGCTCGAAGCTCGACCCGTCCGACCAGCGCCGCCTGCGCGAGGCCGGCAGCCAGCAGTCGAATACCGCCTCCGACGTGCGCTGGCTCCAGGAAGACCTCGGCAGCTACTACGCCCGCACCAAGACCGAGTCGTTCAAGCAGATCCTCGATGAAATGCGCGCGTCGCAGATCGACATCGGACTGGAGAAAATCGTCAGCCTGTTAGGCTCCAACCATTCCTACATCGCCACCGAGCACTCGAAGCGCTGGGCGGACAAACTCACCGAATGGGCGAAAAAACTGGAAGACGAGAAAGATCAGAATGGCGGCGGCGGAGGTGGCGGCGGCGGCAGCCCGAACCCCGAGGACGAGGACTTTGAATTCATGCTGCGCGTGATGAAACTGGTCCAGCAGGAGCAGGACCTGAGAGCGCAAACCCGCGCGCTGGAACAACTCCGCCGCAGTGCAGAACCCCAACCCCCGATTTCCATCGAACCATGAAACCTCTCGTGAAAACCGCCGGGCTGTGGTGGCTCCTTTCCCTGCTCGCCGCCGCGGAAGAAAATCCGCAGGAAGACGTGCTCGCCAGACACCGCGCGGGCTCCGCCAAAGTGGCTGACCAGCAGGACGAACTCTCGGCGGACGTCCAGCAGCTCACCATCGAGCAAACCGTCCCCAAGGTGATCGAGCTGCTCAACCAGGTGGAGGAAATCATGGATGAAGTGACCGACAAGCTGGCGAAATCCGACACCGGCGGCGGCACGATCGCAGCGGAAACCGAGATCATCGAAAAAATCCACGCCGCCGCCAAAGAAAAGCAGAAACAGCAGGGCAGCGGCCAGTCCGGCAGCGCCATGATGGACATGATGGAGCGCATGATGGGAAAAGAACCCGGCGAAGGCAAAGACGGCAAGGGCAAGGGCGAAGGCAAGGACGGTGAGCCCGGCGACGAAGGCGGCCAAGGCATGACCGGCCTGTCGGATGCCGCCAATAGCGCGGCAGGCGGCCAGACCGGCGGCAAGAGCGAGGCGCGGCGGGTGCCGAAGGCCGCGGGCAGCGCGGGCCACGGACTGCCGGAGGAATTCCGCAAGGCGCTCGACGCCTACAACCGGGGCGCGGAGCGGAAAGCAAAATGAGGCCGGCCATGATCCATCATCTTTCAGTTAGACCATCTGCCTTTCCGCGGTTCGGAGTTCAAGCTTCAGCTTGCGGAGTTCAAGCTTCAGCTTGTCTTCAG
>CAYXZE010000106.1:0-8196 GCA_964469395.1 uncultured Luteolibacter sp. | reverse complement strand
CGACCGCAAGACACTTGAAGAACGCCACCAGATGACCGACCTTGAGCGGCTCCGCCACTCGTGCGCCCACGTCCTGGCCACCGCGATCTGCCGCCTATGGCCGGACGCCCAGCTCGCCGGCGGCCCGCCGGTGGAGAACGGATTCTACTACGACATGGATCTCGCGCACCGCATCTCGCCGGACGATTTCCCGCAGATCGAGGAGGAAATGAAAAAGGTGGTGAAGGCCAACGACACCTTCGAGCGCGTCACCGTCTCCCGCGCCGAAGCGCTGGAACTCGCGAAAGCCGGCCGCCTCGGCGCGGTTTCCGCCCGCGAGGTCGAGAGCATCTTCAAGGTGGACCTCCTCAACGACATCCCGGAAGGCGAGGAAATCTCGATCTTCAAAAACGGCGATTTCTGGGACCTTTGCGCCGGCCCGCACGTCGGCCGCACCGGCAATTGCAAGGCCTTCAAGGTGATGAGCGTCGCCAGTTCGTATTACAAGGGCGACAAGGACCGCCAATCGCTGCAACGGATTTACGGCACCTGTTTCAAGAACTCCACCGAGCTGCTGGAGCACCTCACGCGCCTCGAAGAAGCGAAAAAACGCGACCATCGCCGCCTCGGCAAGGAACTCGGACTGTTCCACATCGACGAAGCCGTCGGCCAGGGCCTGATCCTCTGGAAGCCCAAGGGCGCGCTCGTCCGCCGCTCGCTGCAGGACTTCATCACCGGCGAGCTCGACAAGCAGGGCTACTCGCAGGTCTTCACCCCGCACATCGGCAAGCTCGACCTCTACCGCACCTCCGGCCACTTCCCCTACTATCAGGAAAGCCAGTATCCCGCCATCGCCGAGCGCGACGTGCTGGAAAAACTCGCCGACGAGGACGCGACCTGCGCCACGCTTTTGAACGGCTTGGAAAAGGGCGACTACGAAGGCTACCTGCTCAAGCCGATGAACTGCCCGCACCACATCAAGATCTACGCGAGCGACCACCACTCCTACCGCGATCTACCCGTTAGACTCGCCGAGTTCGGCACCGTTTACCGCTGGGAGCAATCCGGCGAACTCGGCGGCATGACCCGCGTCCGCGGCTTCACCCAGGACGACGCCCACCTCTTCTGCACGCCGGACCAGGTCGCCGCGGAAGTCACCGGCTGCCTCGACCTCGTGAAAAAAGTCCTCGGCACGCTCGGCATGGAAAACTACCGCGTCCGCCTTTCCCTGCGCGATCCCGAGTCCGACAAATACGTCGGCTCCCCGGAAAACTGGGACAAAGCGGAAGCCGCCCTGCGCGAGGCCGTGCAAACGCTCGGCGTGGAATACACCGAGGAACTCGGCGAGGCCGCGTTCTACGGCCCGAAGATCGACTTCGTGGTCAAGGATGTCATCGGCCGCGACTGGCAGCTCGGCACCGTACAGGTGGACTACAACCTGCCCGTCCGCTTCGGTCTCACCTACGTCGGCGCGGACAATCAACCGCACGTCCCGGTCATGATCCACCGTGCGCCATTCGGCTCACTGGAACGTTTCACCGGCCTGCTCATCGAGCATTTCGAAGGAAAATTCCCCGCCTGGCTCGCCCCCGAACAAGTCCGCGTCATCCCGATTTCCGAAAAAACCCTCGAAGCCGCCGAAGCCACCGCCGCCAAACTCGCCGACGCCGGCGTGCGCGTGTCCGTGGATCGCACCAACGACAAGATCGGCGCGAAAATCCGCCTCGCCCGACTCGACCGCGTGCCCTACATGCTCGTCCTCGGCCAGAAGGAAGTCGATGAAGGCACCGTCTCCGTCCGCCATCGCGACCACGAGGACCTCGCCACCAAAACGCTGGAAGAATTCATCGGGCAAATCACCACCGAGATCCGCGAACGGAAGCTCTGAGCGTAGCGGCGATCACCGGTCGCCGCGAGCGAGCCGCGACACTCGCGGCCCGCCGAGCTGGGACTCGGCGTTCCCAATGGACGGATCTGAAAGTCCTCGCCTCAAGTGTATTTCATAAAGGCCGTGTAAACCTCCGAGGGAATGTCCAGCAGCGAGTAATCCTTGGACGAGACGAACAGCAGGCTTTGCTTGCCCTTGCCCAACAGCTCGTTGTCGGAACCGAAAATCTGGTGCTCCAGGGTGCAGAACTTGCGGTTGAAGTCCGCCACTCGGATTTTCACCGTGATCGTGTCGAACTCGCGCGCCTCGCGGACGAACTTGTGCTCGAACGAGCGGGTCAGAATGTAGAACTTGCTGGTCTTCAGGTCGAAGTCCGGCATCGCGGTGTTGAAAAACAGCTCGCGGGTCTTGCCGACGAACAGGCCATACATGCCGAAGTAAACGTTCCCCACGGAGTTGGTGTCCGCGTAGGTCGCGATCAGCGAGTAAACGAACCACTTGTCCTCGAAATGCCCGCCCAGCGCGTGGTGGTCGTGCGGCGGGGTCACATCGGAACTCGTGATGACCGCCGCCGTTTTGGTCATCGCCCGGATCGCGGGGATTTCCGATGCGGCCTCGATCACCTCGCCCGCTTTCTCCGTCACCACGCGCAACAGGTCGGCATTGAACACCAGCCACATCACGTAGGCCAGCGGCAGGATGGAGCCGAGGATCAGCAGTGAAGTCTGGTGATTCACGTAGCCCAGCGAAAAAATCCCGAGCGAAAAACTCGCCATCGAGAACATCTTGATTTGCGGCAGCGGCTGTTGGGAATTGGGAACAAAGCAGCGGGCGATGGCCAACCCGGCGTAACCCACGAAAAACGAGGCGTAAAACACCATGAAGTATTCAAGCTCCAGCTTGGCCGCCAGACCGATCAGGGTGACGATGCCGACGAGCAGGAATGTCGGAATCGGCGAACCGAGGATTTGCTTGGGAATCAGCGAGACGATCATGTTCTCGCTCTTCTCGACGTTTTTCCCGAGGAACCATTTCAGGGCGATGTAGCCGCTGTCCAGAGTGGTGATGGCGCAGATCACGAGGAAGGAAAAATAAGCCAGCGGCATGTAGCTGCCGGAGGCGAAGTGGCTGTTGAAATAACGGGTGACGAGATCGTGCGCGTATTTGAAATCATCCAGCCCGAGTGTCGAAGCAGGCGGCTGGCCCTGCTTGCTCATCACCCAATAAGCGAGGCAGCCGTGGAACAACAGCATGAGGAAAAAGAACGAGCCGCCGAAAAAGTAGCTGGCGCGGATCGACGATTTTTCCCGATGAATCTGAATCGCCCGCTGCCAGTGCTGCAAGTCCAGCCACGGCCCCACCAACAGGCCGATCACCAGCGGAATCGCGAAGCCGAAGAAACTCGGTCCGGTCCATTCATCCGGGAAAGGAGCCGTCCACTGGAACTCCGCCGGCAGGCGCGGCTCAAGGCCGAACAGGATCGCGCCCACACACGCGAGCAGCAATCCGCCGAACAATGCGTGGCTCAGCTTGATTTTCTGAATGCCGAACTCCTCCCCCAGCAAGCAGCCCGCCGCCAGAATCACGAAAACCAGCAGGATCAGATAGAGCCCGAACAGATTGCCGGTCACCAGTTGCAGCGGCACGAACAGGTAATTCACCAGCGCGAACACCGTCAGCGAAACCGCCACGATCTGGTAAAGATAGAAAATCAGCCGGAAGGGCTTGGAAAACTTGTCGAAGAAAATCGCCAGCGATTCCTGGCCGCCGTTATGGCTGTTCGCCACCCGTTGCGTGAGAAAACCGAACAGCATCAGCCCCAGCGCATTGGGAATCGCGAACATCAGCAGCCCCTGCAGACCGAACATGAAGGTCATCTGGACGCTGAAAAACAAGCCCAGCCCCCACATCCACGACAAAGCCACCGAATTCCCCCAAAGGACTGCGTTTAACCAGCGAAAGTTCATAAAGTCCGCCAAGAAACCCCCATTTCCGCCAGCGGGCAAGCTAGATTCTTGCCCGCACCGGGCGAATCCCCCCGCAGACGATTTGAAATCCCCCGAAAATTGGCCTTGAGACACCGGACTTGATGGAGAGACTCCCGTTCCCCGGCGACAATTACCATTGAAGCCACTCCCATCACCCACTTTACTCCCCGCGCCTCCAACAACGGCCAGCCCTACCCTTTCATGATTGAGAACCTCCGCAAATATACCGGCCTGATGATCGTGGTCTTCGTGATCATCTTCATCAGTTTCTTCTTCCTCGATACCAGTTCCGTCCAGAACATGCAAAGCGGCCAGGCCGTCTTGAAAATCGCCGGTCGCACTTACAGCGACAAGGAGTTCAACAACCTCGGCCAATCCTCGATGAAGCTGGCATACGGCCTCGCCGGCGGCGGGGATTTCGATATGTATCTGTTCGTCATGGGCCTCTCCGGCAAGGGCGCGGCCAGCGAGACCGAGGCGGCGGAAAAATTCTTCACCGGCCGCATGATCCTCCGCCAGGCCAAGGAAGAATTCGGCGTCTATCCGGGCGACGAGGAAATTTCCGCCTACCTCCGCAGCCTGCGCGTCTTCGCCGGACCGGATCAAAAATTCAACGCGGAGACCTACCACAATTTCATCGAAAAAGGCATGGGCCGCCTCGGCATGACCGAGAAAGATCTCCGCGAACTCGCCTCCGATGTGCTCGCGTTCAAGAAAATCAACGCCATCATCGGCTCCGGCCTGACGTCAAACCGCGATGCCGTGGCCAAAACCTCCGCCTTGGATGACCAACAAATCACCGGTGAAGTCGCGAAACTGGAACTCGCCCCCTTCAAGGAGAAAATCCAGCCGACCGAAGACGAGATCAAAACATACTGGGAAGGCATCTCGGACGCCTTCACCACCGCCCCCCGCCGCAAGTTCACCTACATCGTCCCCACCCCGGTTGCCGTTGCCGAACCGAAAGTCGAAGAAGAAAAGGAATCCATCGTTGACGCCGTCGCCAGCGATGAAGTGAAAAAAGCCGCCGCCAAGAAAAAGGAAGAGGAGCAAGCGAAACGCACCGCCGATCTCGCCGAAGCGCGCCGCAAAAACCAACTTGAACTCGGCTCCAAGGTCGATGACTTCCTCTCCAGGCTTGAAGAGCAAAAAGGCACCGGCTTCGAAGAACTCGCCAAGGAATACCAATGGGAAATCAAAACGAGCGAATTCTTCGCCCGGGCATCCGCTCCCGAGGATCTCGACTTGGACCTCCGCGCCTCCAGCCGCGGCGGCAAAGCCGTGGATCAACTTTTCCAGATGCAGGAAACCTCGGATCCGTTCTCGAAAATCTCCGAAGCCATCGCCGTCGGCGAAAACCAATGGATCGTCGCCCGCCTCGACGGTGAGGAAAAATCCCGCGTAAAAACCTACGAGGAAGCCCGCGAGGAAGCCCGCGCCCAATACATTTCCGAGAAAGCCGAGGAAGCGATGAAAACCGCCGCCAACGAGGCCGTCACCAAAATCAAAACCTTGCTCGGCTCCGGCAAATCCTTCGCCGAAGCCGCCAAGGAAGCTGGCATCCCCGAAACCAAGACCTTCACCGCCATCAACAACATCTATCAACCGGACGGAACCAGCGAACCGCGAAACCTGTTCGAAGCCTCCCGCAACGTCGATCCCGGCACCATCGCCGAGATCATCACGGAAAAGGAACGCGCCTTCATCCTCCTCGTCACCAAGCGCGAGATCCTGAAAGCCGAGGATGCCGCCGCCCGCCTGGACGACGCCGTCTCCCAAAACACCCGCAAAAACGAACTCAACGCCTTCAGCTCCTGGATCGAGGAACGCACCGAAGCCGCCAAGGTCGAGCAACTCTACAAACAACGCTAAGTCCCGGCGATCACCGGTCGCCGCGTTTGCCCATCATGTCCGACGACCTCCAAAATCTCTTCGACGACGCCAACGGCCACCTCGCCGTTGGCGAGTTCGATGAAGCCATCGACCTCTACCGCCGCTGCGTCGCGCTCGACCCCGCGTTCTTCGACGGCTGGCACGCCCTCGGCATGGCGCTTTTGAAAACCGGCCACGTCAAGGAAGCCATCGGCTGCGGCCTCCAGTCCGTCACCCTCCAGCCGAACGACCTGCTCGCCTGGACCAGCCTCTCCCAAATGTATGTCCGCGACGGCAACATCCCCGAAGCGGAAGCCGCCAAAGGCAACGCCCGGATCCTTTCCCTAGGCGGTAAAGTCGCCAAATAAGGAGCGCGGACACTCCTGTCCGCGAAGACGATGCGGAGTGACAAGACAGCGCGAAGCTCTTCTCTTTCACTTCTCATCGGCTAGATCGACCGAAGTTCGCCCCTTATCGCTTCCCATCCCTTGCACCTCTGTGATTCCCTTCCCCGCCCTCTTCATTTCAAATTTAGAATTTCAGATTTAAAATTTTCCCATGTTCTACCTCACCACCGCCATCGACTACACCAACGGTTCCCCCCACATCGGCCACGCCTATGAAAAGGTCCTCGCCGACGTGATCGCCCGTTACCGCCGCCTGCGGGGCGATGAGGTCTATTTCCTGACCGGCGTCGATCAGCACGGTCAGAAAGTCCAGCAAACCGCCGAAAAGGAAAGCATCTCGCCCGCCGAGTTCGTCACCCGCACCACCCGCAAATTTTCCGCGCTCTGGGAAAAACTCGGCGTCACCTACGATGGCTGGGCGGAAACCACCGACGCCCGCCACAAGGCCTGCGTGGGAGCCATCCTCACCGAACTCAAGGAACAGGGCCAGCTCTACAAGAAAACCCACGCCGGCCATTATTCCGTCAGACAGGAGCAATTCCTTCAAGACCGCGACCGTGACGAAGCCGGAAACTTCGGCCCGGAATGGGGCGAGGTCGTCGAGATCGAAGAGGAAAACTGGTATTTCAAACTCAGCGACCACACCGCCTGGCTCAAAGCATTCTTGGAAAGCCACCCGGACATCATCATCCCCGCCTTCCGCAAATCCGAGCTGCTCAACGCGCTTGAGAAAAACTCCGGCATCGACCTCTGCATCTCCCGCCCGAAAGAACGCCTGCAATGGGGCATCCCGTTTCCGTTCGATGAAAATTACGTCACCTACGTCTGGTTCGACGCGCTCATCAACTACATCTCCTTCGCCGGTTACAAGGCCGCGCCGGATTCAGGACTGCCGGATTTCGGAAAAATCTGGTCGGGCCGCCCCGTCCACGTCATCGGCAAAGACATCCTGATTCCCGCCCACGGCATTTACTGGTTCTGCATGCTCCACGCCATGGGCTTCTCCGACGCGCAAATGCCGCGCCTCCTCGTCCATGGCTTCTGGAACGGCCTCGGTGGCGACAAAATGTCGAAATCACTGGGCAACATCGTCGATCCGGACGAACTCGCCGAAAAATTCAGCATCGAAGCCGTCCGCTACTACCTCGTCCGCGACATCGTCACCGGCAGGGATTCCAACTTCGATGTGGAGCGCCTGATCATGCTCTTCAACACCGAGCTCGCCAACGAACTCGGCAACCTCTGCAACCGCGCGCTCAACATGAGCCAGCGCTTCACCGGCGGCGTGCTCTCCCCCGGTGGCCCGCTCGCCGACGACGACACCGCGCTGCAGGCGTCCCTGACGGAATCCATCCGCGCCTATCAGGCAGCCATGGACGAGTTCGACATTTCCAAGGGCCTCGAAGCGCTCAGCCGCCACATCGTGCATTGCAACCAATACGCGGAGCGCATGAAACCTTGGGAGCTCAACAAGAACCCGGAAAACAAGGACCGCCTCGCCACCGTCCTCTATCACCTCGCGGAAAGCGTCGCCCACGCCTCCGTCCTGCTCTCCCCCATCCTGCCGGACGCCGCCGCGAAACTCGCCGCACAGCTCAACCTGCCGGGTCTCACCTCCCTCAAACTCTCCGATCTGCACTGGGGCCTGCTGCCAGATGGCCACCTCATCGAAAAGCCGCAGCCGATCTTCCCGCGCATCGTTCTCGAAGAAACGAAATAAACGACCGCCGGAAGGATTCATTGACGATTGATGATTGTGGATTGTTGATTTCCGATCTGCGGTTCCCGCCAGGCGTTGTCTCTTCCAAATCAAAATTCAAAAATCCTCAATCCTCAATCGTCAATCCCCTCTTCCACAAGACACAAGACTAGATGAAGAAAGAGGCAGAATCATTAACAGCAGAATCATTGGAAAAGGGTATTTCTCCAAAATGATTCTGCTATCAATCATTCTGCCATCACTCTTCCCCGCCTTGCCAAGACAGAAGACAGCAAGACGCAAGACACAAGAAAAGAGGGCTGACTTTCTTCCAAATCAAAATTCAAAAATCCACAATCCTCA
>CAYXZE010000105.1:0-8262 GCA_964469395.1 uncultured Luteolibacter sp. | reverse complement strand
CCAGCAGATCGCCAGCCAGACCGAGCGGCGGCGGCAGCGGTTCCTGCGCGAGGAACTCGAATGGGTCCGCTCCGGCGTGAAAGCCCGCGGCACCAAGCAGCGCACGCGGCTCGACAAGTTTTACGAAATCGAAGGCATGGAAGCGCCGCCCGAGGAGCGGGAAATGGATCTGCTCATCCCGCCGCCGCCGGATTTGGGAAACATCGTCGTCGAACTGGAAGGCGCCGGCGTGAACGTGGGCACGGAGAAAACCCCGCGCTGGCTGTTCCGGAATCTAACACTCAGCCTGCGCCCCGGCCAGTGCACCGGCATCGTCGGGCGGAACGGCGTGGGGAAAACAACTCTTCTCAAGCTCTGCCTCGGCCAGATCGAGCCGACCGAAGGCACCGCCGTCACCGGCAAGCGGGTGAAGGTGAACTACATCGACCAGACGCGGATGGCGCTCGATGGCACCGGCTCGCTGCTCGATGAGATTTCCGACGGCAATGAAAAGCTGATGTTCGGCAACCAGTCGCTCGGCGCGCGGAACTATCTGCGGCGTTTCCTGTTCGACGACAAGCGCATCAACGAGCGCGTCGATCTTCTATCAGGTGGCGAGCGGGCGCGGCTGATGCTGGCCAAGGTCTTGAAAAGCGGCGGCAACGTCATCGTGCTCGACGAGCCGACCAACGATCTCGACCTGCCCTCGTTGCGGATGCTGGAGGAAGCGCTCGCGGCGTTCGACGGCTCGGTGATCGTGGTTTCCCACGACCGCTATTTCCTCGACCGGATTTGCGACCAGATCATCGCTTTCGAGGATAACGGCATCGCCGTGCAGGCGGGGAATTACTCCTACTATCTGGAAAAACGCCAGGCGCGCGAAGCTGCGGAACGCATCCAGGCGCAGGCCGCCGCACGCGAGGCCGCAGCCCGGCAAAAGGCGGCTGCGACCGCTCCCGCAGCGAAAAAAGGCCGCAAGCTGACGTTCAAGGAGAAGTCCGAGCTGGAGGGGATGGAGACCGCGATTCTTGAAATCGAACAGGAGGCGGAGGAATTGGAGGCGTTGCTCCACGATCCGGATTTTCAAGCGAAACGCTTCGCCGAGATCCCGGAGCTGGTTGAGAAGCTCGATGTCTTGAAGGCGAAAGTCGCGGGGCTTTACACGCGCTGGGAAGAGCTGGAGGCGGTTAGGGAGGCGAGCGCATAAGGAGGGTTGATCTTCGGTCAACCCGGGTCGGCCGAAGTCCGACCCTCCTTAAAGTGCTTCCAGCCGCCTGTCCTGCGCGTGGCCGGGGGAGATACTCACTCCAGAGCGGCTTTGACTTCCACGGTTTCTACGGGATTCTCCGTTAGCTCCGGCATGTTGATAAAGATGATGTGCTTGCCGTCATCCGACCACTGGGCTTGGTTGACGTAGCGGCCTCCGATACGGCGGCGTTGATCGCTTGGCTTGGGTTGTGCGCCACTTGCCACATCGAGAACAAAATGCCGGAGATCGTCATCGGCCGCGGATTCGCGCAGGAGGAGGAGACGGCCGTCCGGACTGAAGGCGATCGGTGTGGCATAGGGGACGAGCATGGGGGGCCTGTTTTCCACGCGGATCAGGGTGTCCGTGACTCCTTCTTCGTATTTCACGGGGTTCACTTTCTCCGCCACATAGCCGAGCGGGGATTGGACAAGGTGGGGGTGCTCCTCCGTGTCAGTCTCCACAACGGAGGCGGGTGGCGGGGGGGGAGGTGATTCACGATTTCCGCTTATTCTGAATACGAGGGAAATCACGAGAATCAACATAACTGTCGCGATCAGCGTATAGATCAGGATGGGCTTGCGACGCGTGTTTCTATCTAACTGGTGTTCGGCATTCTCCACCCGGGTGCGGAACTCGGCGGCGGTGTGGAAACGCAGTTCCGGTTTTTCCTCCAGTGCCTTGAGCACGATTTCATCAATGTTCACATCCATCCGGACGCGGCGGGACGGGGCGATGATGGATTTGGCAGCGGGGCGCTCGCCGGTCAGCATTTCGTAGAGCACCACGCCCAGCGAGTAAATGTCCGCGCGGTGATCCGCCTCGGCACAGGCGCGCTGCTCGGGCGCGGCATAGTCGGGTGTGCCCGCCGCCAGCGTGGGGCCGGAAGTGCGGGGGGCTGGTTGTCCGGCCGGGGTGGCGTGAGCGTCCGGCGCATCCATCATGCGGGCGATGCCGAAGTCGGCGATTTTTACCGTGCCGGCGCGGTCGATGAGGAGGTTTTCCGGTTTGATGTCGCGGTGGACGATGCCGCGGTCATGGGCACATTGGAGGGCGTGACAGATCGGCGGGACGATGCTGAGTGCTTCCTTGGGAGTGAGTCGTTTTGTCTGGAGGAGCTGGCGGAGGTTGACGCCGTCCACGAATTCCATGAGCAGATAGAAATAATCACCGGCCTTGCCGAAATCATGGATGGCGACGATGTGCGGGTGGCTGAGGGTGGCCAGCGCCTTGGCCTCGCGGGAGAAACGTTCGGCGAAGGAGGGATCGTCCGCGCGTTCCGGGGCCAGCAATTTCAGCGCCACCCAGCGGTCCAGGGATTTCTGGCGGGCCTTGTAAACCACGCCCATGCCGCCGCGACCGAGGCACGAGTGGATTTCCAGGTGCGGGAAAAAAGGCGCTAACAACTCTGGCGGCGGTGACGGGAGCGGATGGTCGGCGGGTTCCGTGAAGATTTGCTCCGTATCCAGATTGAGTGAGCCGAGGCAGCGAGCGCAGAGGCCGGCCACGGTTCCTCCGCGCAGAGGGGAGCCGCAGCGCGGGCAGGAATCGTGGCCGGGATGGTTCATGGTTTTTTGGCGGGGGTTGTGGTGACGGACTCAGTCACCATGATCGTTTCCATGGTTTTTTCTGCAAGTCCGGCGGCATTGGTGAAGGTGATGGATTTGCCATCCTTCGACCACTCGGCATTTTCGACGTGGCGACCGCCGATCTTGTTGCGCTCGCAGAAGGGTTTGGGCTTTTCTCCAGCCGCGACGTTGAGCAGGAAATGGCGGCAATCGTCATCGGCGGCGGCATCGTGCAGGAGCAGAATGGTGCCGTCCGGGCTGAAGGATACGGGAATTGCGTCCGCGATGCGGGCGATTTCCTTGCCGTCTTTTTTGATGATGGTGTCGCTGGCTCCCTCTTCGGCTTCGGCTGGCTCAACCGCCACGGCTTGGTAGCCGAGCTTGGATTTCACTGGCGGTTGATCGGCAGCGCGGACCACGGGCAGGCAGGAACCCAAGGCGAGGACGGCGGCGAAACCGGTGGTGATGAACTTCGGGACAATGGATTTGATGGATGTTTTCATAGGTTTGGTTGCGGAGGATTGATTTGCTCCTGTCTATAAATTAAGGAATGTGTCGGGAATGTTGCGAAGAATCCGAAATTTTTTTCACGAGGCCACCAATGCCGCGATCACGGCGCGCATGGTCGGGCATGCGCGGGGAGATTAAGAGATTCGGGCGTTTGTTCCAATTTCAACTTCCGGTGCGGGGTGAGGGGGCACTCAATCCGGGTCGGCCGGAGTCCGGCCCTCCTTGAAGTGCTCCCAGCCTCCTGTTAGACGCTGTCCGTCCCCGATTTCCACCATCCTGCCGATGCGGGTGAGCGGAAGCTCCGGAAACGGCCAGGCTTCCAGCAGTGCGTCGGCCCGCGCTTCTTCGATCGCGAATAACAGCTCGAAGTCCTCGCCATCGCCCAGCGCCTGCGCCGGCGTGCTGCCGGGAGTGAGCGGGAGTTTCGCTTCATCGATGCTGAAACCGCAGTTCGAAGCGGCGGCCATGCGCGGCAGGTCCTTCGCGATGCCATCGGATAGATCCATCATCGCGGTGGGTTTGAAATGGGAAACCAGCCACTCGGCTTCATGGATGCGCGGTGTGAAAGCGAGGTGTTTGCCTTGGAGCGAGCCGCCGAGTTGGCCGGTGACGAACAACGCGTCGCCCGGTTTCGCGGTGGAGCGTGGCACGAGTTGCTCGCGGCGGACGCTGCCGGTCGCGGCGATTGAAATGACGGCGGCGGAACCGGTCGGCACGCTGGAGGTTTCTCCGCCAGCCAGAAAACCGCCGAATTTTTTCAAACAATCACCGATGCCGCGGTAGAGATCCTCCACCCACGCGACGGCGGTTTCCGGGGGCAGGGCCAGGGTGATGAGGAAATGTCCGGGCCGCCCGCCCATCGCGGCGAAGTCCGAGACGACGCGGGCGGCGGCTTTCCAGCCGACGGCGCGGGCGGGCGATTCCGGCAGGAAATGGACGTGCTCGACGAGCGCGTCGGTTTTCAAAAGCAGCAGGGTGGGGGAGTCCGGCGGGTCGATGACCGCGCAGTCGTCGCCCGGTCCGGCGGCGGGATTTTCATCACGCTGGATCAGTCCGGTGAGGCGTTCGATCAAGGCGTCCTCGCCGATGTCGCGGAGGGTTTTCACGGCATTTTGTCCAACGGGATGTCGTAGTGCCGGGCCGCCATCTGGATGAGCACGGTGGCTCCATTGAAGCAGAAATGCACGGCCATGGGTGCCCACAAGGAACGGGTTTTTTCGTAAATGAAGGCGAGCACGCAACCGAAAACGAACAACGGCAGCAGCGCCATCAGGCTGCCGTGCGCGGCGGAGAAAACGAGCGCGGAACAAATCCCGGCGACCCACGGCCCGGCGAAACGCTTGCCACACGAGTATAAATAGCCGCGGAAGACGATTTCCTCGCACAACGGCGCGGCGATGACGGCAGCGAAGATCATCAGCCCGATCACCTGCGGATCATTCGAGGTTTGGAGGATTTTCACCGTGTCCTGCACCAGTTCCACGCCGAGGGATTCGATCCACCGCATGTAGCCGGACATTTGAAGTCCGCCGAAGAGGATCCAGATGGACAGCACGGTGCCGGGCGCGATCAGGAAAACCCACGGCCAACCCGGCCACCTCAAGCCCAGCCATTCGACCGGTCGGACGCGGGCGATCACGAACGCGGTGACGATGCCGGCGATGATGAATTGAAAGCCGATGGAAGAAATCAGCCCGGCGGGATCGAGGCTTGGCTCCTGCTTGGCGGAAGCCGTTACCGAGGCGGCGACGAGGCCGAAAAAGACGATGAAAATGAAGCCCATGCCGAGCAAGTCGAGCGGTCGGTAAAAGCCGGTGGGGACTCCGCCGGTCGGAATTGGCAACGGCGGCGGGCCGGGTGCCAATGGCGGCTGGTAAGGTGATTCCCCGTCCTGCGGAGCGGTTTCGCTCACGGATTCCGTCGCCGGTTTTTTCCCAAGCCACTTCCGCGCGGCGGCCGTGACGGCGAAAATGCCGAGGGCGAGGTAAAAAGTGGCGATGATTACGGGTGCGGTAGGGTCCGGCATGGCGGGAAGCTTGGCGGGAACCCTGCGACGGGTTGCAAATACCGCCAATGGAAAAATTTCCGGGATTCACCGGTCGCCCTGATTTCTCATGAAATCCGCGACCTGCAGGAAAAACGGATCGAGAAACTCCCGGGCCGGGGCGGGCACGCCGGTTTCCTCCATCGCGGCGGTCATCAGCTCTAGCCAGCGGTCCCGCTCGGCGATGCCGATTTTAAAGGTAATGTGGCGCATCCGGAGTTTCGGGTGGCCCCGTGTTTCCATGTAGCGGTTGGACGCGCCCAGGCGGAACAGCAGGAATTCCGCCAGCCGGTCCTCCGAGCCTTCCCAGTCTGTGGCGGGATACATCGGGCCGATGAGGTCGTCGGTCCGCACCCGCCGGTAAAAAGCCGCCACCATCCGGCGGATGCCGTCCTCCCCGCAGGATTTCATCACTTCGGCTTCGTTCATGTGACGAAATGGTTTCAAAAATATGCACAAACCGGCAAGTCGATTTCGCTAATCCGGTGTTTGTTCCCCGATGTCGCGTTTGGAAGCGATCAATCAGGAATCATTCAATCCAATTCGCCACGAATTGGTGGGAGTTGTCGTGCTTGGATGGGGGCGCGGATTTCCCGCCCGCAGCGTCCACGATCCGCCCCGAACCAAAAAACACCCGGGTTGAAATTTTTCCCAAGGAATTCCCAATCGTCTCCGTCCTTGGGGGAAATAGCCGGGAAATCCGCGGTTCTATCAGAATTTACGGGAAATTTACGATCCGCCCGATGATAAATTCCTCATTAGTCTTGAATAAACAATTCCGCAGGGCGAAAGCTCCCGCGCCAACGGCAAAACTCCTGATATTGACCACATGAGCACCTCCCTCCAACAACCAACTTTTGTCGCTCCGGACCCTGCCGATCTCGCTCCGCTTTTCCCGGGGTATGAAATCCAAGGACTTATCGCCGTGGGCGGCATGGGCGCGGTTTATTGTGCGGTGCAAAAGTCCCTGGACCGCACCGTCGCGCTGAAAATCCTGCCGATGGAGTTCAGCCAGGACGCGGAGTTCCGCGCCGGTTTCGATGCCGAGGCCAAGGCCATGGCCCGCCTCAACCACCCCAATCTCATCGGCGTTTACGACTTCGGCGAGGTGAACGGGATGCTTTACATCGTCATGGAGTTTGTCCCCGGGCAGTCGGTTTACCATGCCGCGTATGGCACCGCGATCGATCCCAAGGAAGTCATCCGGCTTGTCAGCGGAATTTGTGAGGGCCTCGGCCACGCCCACGAAAACGGCATCATCCACCGCGATATCAAGCCGTCCAACATCCTGCTCGATCTCGACGCCCAGCCCAAGATCGGGGATTTCGGCCTGGCCCGGCCAACCAACCACAAGATCAAGGAAAACGAGGAAATTTTCGGCACGCCTCACTACACCGCCCCCGAGGTGGTCAATGCGCCGCAATCGGTGGACCACCGCGCCGATATTTTTTCCGTAGGCGTCATGCTGCATGAATTGCTGACCGGCAAGCTTCCTGCGGATGATGCCCGGTCGGCTTCGGCGATTGCCAATTGCGACCCGCGTTTCGATGCGATCATCCGCAAGGCGACCCGTCCCGTTGCCGCCTCACGTTACTTCAGCGTCAGGGAGATCGTGAACGAGCTGCAGGCGATTGACGCGCCGCTCACGCAGACATCCTCCGTGCAGCTCCCCAGCGCTCCCAGCCGTGCGGTTCCCGGTGCTCCCGGTCGCGCGGTTCCCGGTGTTCCCGGCCGTGCGGTCCCCGGCGTTCCCGGTCGTGCGGTTCCCGGCGCAGCCCGTCACACGGCCCCCGCGCACCGCTATGTGCCGGTGAAGAAGAAATCCTCCGGCGTGCCGATGGTGCTCTTGCTCCTTGCAGCCGCTGCCGGCGCTTATTTCTATTTCACGAAAGAGTCGCCCAAAGCCGCCGTTCCCACCACCACCACCCAACCGGCTCCCGCAACGGTCGAGAGCGCGCCGACGGTTCCCGATCCGGCTCCCGTGCTGCCTCCCGAGCCGGAAGTCGCGGCCCCGTCGTTGATTTCGTCATCAAATCCGGATCGCGGAACGAAGTCCGTGACGCCGCCACCGGTTGTCGAAACGAGCGAATCCACGTCCAAGCCCGTGGCTCCGAAATTCGATGTTCCGGCGTTTTTCGGTCATGCGCGCAAGGTCATGCAGGACCGCACCCGGTCCTCAATCGGCATGTCCCGGACGGATCGGGAAAAAAACATCGCGAAATATGAGCGCATCCTGAAGCGCGAGATTCGCAATTCGAACCTCTCGAATAAAGACAAGCTCATGCCATTCTTGGAAACCACCCTCGCCACCTGGCGAGCGGACAACGCGATGATCCCGGAAAAACTGACCGAACCACTCAGCAAGCTGCCCTTTATCGAATTGAACCACGCCGAGGCGGTCATGCTCCAGACCGGGATTATCGATGCCCTCTACGTGGAACTCACCAGACAATCCGGGACTTACATCCTCGGCCTTGAAAAGGAAATCGAACGCCGCAAGGCGGAAAATGACACCGCTTCGATTGCCCTGATCGAACAGGAAATCGAGCAAACCCGGAAAGACCCGAAGTATTTCGCCGACATGATGTTGGATGCCTATGCCACGGGAGTCCTGCCGAGGTGATCGGAATTTTTCTCCTCCGCTCCACACTTCGGTTGGCGCGGAGGCCGTTCCTGCCTAGCTTGCGGCGTGCCTCACGCTGACAAGAAAATCTCCCCCTGTCCCTCCAGCTCCGCGATCCTTCTCCGCGGCTGCCGCCAGCACAACCTGCAGGGATTCGACCTCGAGATCCCGCTGGGAAAACTCACCGTCGTCACCGGTCCGTCCGGTTCCGGGAAATCCTCGCTCGCCTTTCACACGCTCTACGCCGAGGGCCAGCGCCGCTACGTCGAGACGTTTTCCCCATACGTCCGGC
>CAYXZE010000104.1:0-8272 GCA_964469395.1 uncultured Luteolibacter sp. | reverse complement strand
TTCTCGCGGCGGACGGTGACGCCGCCGCCATTAAGGATTTTCAATTGCACGCAAACCAACCAGCATGACCCGAACCAACCCGAACCACCGACCATGAAAGCCGTTTTCTCATCCACCATTCTCCTCGCTCTCGCGTGTTTCGCGGGTGCCGGGGAATTCCATGTCTCGCCCGGCGGCAACGATGCCAACCCCGGCACTGCGGAAAAACCCTTCGCCTCGCTCGAAAAAGCCCGCGACGCAGCGCGGAAGAAAAAGGGCTCGAAAGTCATTCTGGCCCCGGGCTCCCATCGACGCACCAAGACTTTCGAACTCGACGCCCGCGACTCGGGCACGGTTTTCACCGGTAAAGGAGCCAGCATCGTCGGTTCCATCGCCGCCCCTAACACCGCGGTCAAGCCCGTCGCCGATCCTGCCATCCTTGACCGCCTGCTGCCCGAGGTGCGCGACAAGGTCATGGAAATCGCCGTTCCCGGGTTGCGCCCCGAGGACTTCGGCGATGTCGGCCCGCGCGGGTTCCGCCGCCCTTACATTCCCGCGCCGCTCGAACTCATCGTGGACGGCAAGCCGCTCGACATCGCCCGCTGGCCGGACGCCGGGCAACCCGGCGAGCCGATGGGCAAGGTGATCGACAAAGGCCCCGCCACCCGCTGGAACGAGAAGCCCGCCCGCGGCGGCATTTTCGAATTCAAGACCGACCGGCCCGCACGCTGGACGCACGCCGACGATGTCTGGATCACCGGGTATTTTGAAAACGGCTACGCGGACAACACCGTGAAAGTGAAGGGCTTCAACCTTGAGAAAAAGACCATCACCACCGTGCACCCGCACATGTATGGCTTCATCATCCGGGGCAGCTGGAACCGCTGGACGGCGCTCAACCTGCTTGAGGAAATCAGCGTGCCCGGCGAGTTCATGGCGGATCGGAAAACCGGGAAAATCTACTTTTTCCCGCCCGCCGGATTTGATGCCGCCAAGTCAACTCTGGAAGTGACAATGATGGGCGTGCCGCTTGTCGCCATCGAAGGCGCGACCGGCGTGGTGTTTGACGGCGTGAACTTCGAGAACTCGCGCGGCATGGGCGTTTACATCGAGCGCGGAGCGAACAACCGCATTCAGAACTGCACCCTCCGCAACCTCGGCATGGTCGCCATCAGCATCGGCAAGGGCATTTCGCCGGACCCGGACTACCAGCACGCGTTCACCGGGAAACCGATCTCGCGCGCACTCGGCTCGTGGCACGAGCACATTTATGACAACCCCACCTTCGACCGCGAGGCCGGCACCGGGCACGGCGTCGTCAACTGCGAGATCCATCACATCGGCGCGGGCGCGATTTCGCTCGGCGGCGGCGACCGCTTGTCACTCACTCCGGCTGGCAACTTCGTCGAAAACTGCGACATCCACCACTTCAACCGCTGGGACCGCACCTACAAGGGCGGGGTCAACATCGACGGTGTCGGCAACCGCATCGCCCACTGCAAAATCCACGAGGCGCCGGCGCTCGCCCTCTATCTCCACGGCAACGACCACGTCATCGAATACAACGAGGTCACCCGCGTCATGCTGGACGGCGACGACATGGGCGCGTTCTACATGGGCCGCGACCCCACCGAGCGCGGCAACATCATCCGCTACAACTACTGGCACCACCTGGCACCCGCCCACATGACCTGGTGTCTCTACTTCGACGACTCCGGTGGCGACAGCACCAAGGTTTACGGCAACGTCTTCCTGAAAGCCGGCAACCGCTCCTCCGTCTTCGTCGCCGGCGGCAGCGACTTCGTGGTCGAGAACAACGTGTTCATCGATTGCAAGCGCCCGATCGAACCGCAGGGATTCCGCGCCAATAATTTCGGCATCTTCAAACAACGCATGGCGCAAGTCGGCTGGGATCGCGCGCCGTGGACCGAGCGTTATCCGGAATTCGCCGGTTACATCGAAGCCAAGCGCCCGCGCAACAATCGCTTTGAGAACAATCTCGTCGTCAAACAGAATGACCCGCGTTTCGTCGATGGCGCTGCGGGGAACTTCGCGCTCAAACCCGGTGCCGACACCGGCATCGCGGGATTCCAGCCGATTCCCTTCGACAAGATCGGCCTGAAAAACAAGGCCGCCAAGGAGGCAGCCAAGCCAGCCGTGGCCCCTCCCGCGGAGGTGAAGACATCCGCCAGCGATGAGAAACTCGGCCTGACCACGGCTGTCGGCGGCCAATGGAAATTCTATCCAGCCGCAAACCGCGATCCGGCGCTGCCGCGCGTCCTCTTGATCGGCGACTCGATCTGCGGCGGATACCGCGGCGCGGTCATCCGCGATCTGAAGGGCAAGGCCAGCGTGGACGTGTGGCTGACTCCCGTCTGTGAGAGCGATCCCGGACTGCCCGGGGATTTGGAAAAAGTCCTCAAACAGGGCCCCTACGCGGTCGTGCATTTCAACATCGGCCTGCACGGCTGGCCCAAGGGCCGCATCGCGGACGGCCAGTATGAACCGCTGATGCGCAATTACGTCGCGGTTCTGCGCAAAACCTTGCCCGACGCCAAACTCATCTGGGCCAGCAGCACGCCGCTCACCGTCAAGGGCAAACCGGCGGAACTCGATCCGGTCAACAACCCGACCATGACCGGGCGCAATGAGGCCGCTGCGAAAATCATGCGGGAGTCCGGCATCGCGGTGAACGACCTCTACGGCCTGGTGGTGGACAAACGCGTCCAACTCTCCGTCGGCGACACGGCCCACTGGAAGCCGGCCGGCTCGGAACTCATGGCCAAACAGATCGTGGAGTTCATCAACAAGGCGCTGCCCGCCAAACCGTGACACCCGCGAAAGCGCACGAAATCAGAAACATGCATTCGAATATGCGCCAAATCCCTTGCGGGTGAATTTTTTGGTCGTCAGTCCTCGCTGATTTTCGTGTCGTTCCGCGTCCTGCATGGTTCCTCATCGGCCTTTCGGAGATGAGAAACCATGGATGGACCGAAGCATGCCGGTCGCTGGCTTGATGAAATTTTGCGGGACGAAAGGCACAATCCCGCCCTGTCGCATTCCGAATCCTTCAAAAACTAAATATGGACGCAGCACCCAAACCCACCAAAGGCATCTTCAGTTCCACCTCGTTCAAGGTAGGCACCCTCACCTACACGCGGGGCGCGCTGCTGACGGTGATGTTCTGGATGCTGTGGGCCGACCTCTGCCTCCAGATCATGGAGCAGCTCCCGTCGGTCATCCCGCTCCAGCTCAAATGGCTGGGTGCCAGCGACAAGCTGATCGGGTTCATCAAGGACAGCTTCCCCGCCATCCTGACGGTTGCGATGGTGCCGATCATCGGCATGCAGAGCGACCGCCACCGCAGTCCGCGGGGGCGGCGCAAGCCCTTCCTGCTGTGGTGCACGATCCCCGTCCTCGGATTCCTGATCCTGCTCGGATTCGCCGAGCCGATCTCCCACGCCCTGCACGGCCTGATCGGGGAAATGCACCCGGTCCTGACGCCCAACGCGATCGGCATCACCCTGATCATGCTCTTCGCCGCCGGGTTCTTCTTTTTCAACCTCTACATCATGCAGGTCTATCAATACCTGATCGCCGATGTCATCCCGCAGGAGGCGATGGGCACCTTCCTCGGGATTTTCCGCGCCATCGGCGCGGTTTCCGGATTCGTCTTCTTCCGCTGGGTTTTCATCTGGGCCGAGACACACGTGTGGGCGATCTACTGCGGGTGCGGACTGCTCTACGCCATCGCCTTCTTCCTGCTGGTCTGGCGGGTCGAGGAGGGGAAATACCCGGAGCTCGATGACAGCGCCGAGCGCATCGGCCCGATCATGTTCGTGAAGCGTTATGCCAGGGAGTGTTTCGGCAACACCTTCTATCTGAAAATGTTCTCCGTGGCGTTCTGTTATTGGAGCGCCTATGTCCCCTTCCTGACCTTCGTGGTCTTTTACGCCACGCAGAGCGCCGGTTTGGATTACGCGCCCTCGCTCGGCGTGGACGTGGCCGAGTTCGGCAGGATCAAGGGCTGGACCCTGCTTCCCAAGGTGATCATCTTCCTCGCCCTCGGCCCGATGATCGACCGCTTCCACGCGCTGCGCGTGCTCAAGATAGGAATCATCCTCGTGTCCCTGACTTATCTGGCCGGATTTTTCGTCGTCCAGACGCCGAATCAGTTCCTGTGGTGGTGGATTTCCAACGAGATCGCCCACGCGGTGTTCCAGCTCGCCTACCTCGCCATGTTCCCGGCGCTGCTGCCGCGTGACAAATACGGCCAGTATTTCTCCGCCAACCAGTTGTTCTTCAGCGTCGGGCTGGTCGTTGCGCCCTTCCTTTGCGGCTGGCTGATGGATGTCGTCAAGGACTACCGCTACCTTTACATCTGGAGCGGCTGCTGCGGCATCGCCACCACGGTCTTCGTGTTCGCCCTTTACCGCCACTGGCAGCGCCTGGGCGGGGAAACCGGCTACGTCGCGCCGAATTCTTCCGAGACACCACCATCCACTCCCACCGTATCCTAACAAAACATGAGCCAAGACGTATTCGCCGACATCGGCACACTCAGCATTTCCGAACGCCGCGGACAACTGGAGGAACTCCAGCCGCCCAAGCTCCCGCGCAAGCTGCTGCCTGCGGAAAAATCCGCGCCCGCCGCCGCCTTCAAGCCCAACGCCCGGATGGAAACGCCGGAGCAGCTCCAGGCCGAGCTGGTCCGCCAGCGCAAGCGCTACCTGCCATTCCTGCGGGACCTCGCGCCGGAACTGCCCGACCTGCGGACCACGCAACGCCTCGAACATTTCCAATGGCGCATGGAAACCGCCGAGGACCGCTCGGACTTCCTGCACCCCATCACCGGCGCGGGCGAGTGGGACAACATCACCGTGCCCCATTTCACCGGCCCGATCGGTCGCGCGGTTTCCTATTACCGCACGACCTTCACCGTGACCGAGGAAATGCTGGCGAAAGGCGCGGTGTTCGTGAAATTCGGAGCGGTGGACTACAAGGCGCACGTCTTTGTCAACGGCCACTATCTCGGCTCCCACGAGGGCTTTTTCGCGCCCTTTGAATTCGAGTGCATCAGCTCGCTCAAGCCCGGCGAGAACACCTTGCTGGTCAAGGTCGAGAACGACGCCGTTTTCCTGAGCAACAACGCCTGGGGCCAGAACGAGGAGGGCGACAAGATGTATGCCGCCACCAACCTCGGCTGGGACGATCCCGAGCTGGGCTGGTGGCACTGCCCGCCGGGCTTCGGCATCTATCAGGACGTGTTCGTCGAGGCCCGCGCGCCCTTGTTTCTATCCGATCTCTACGTGCGCCCGCTGCCGGACGAGAACCGCGCGGAAGCCTGGATCGAGGTGACCAGCAAGGATCGCCAGAACAAGCCGGTTTCCGTGGAAATCTCCGTCTTCGGCCAGAATTTCAAACAAACCGTCATCAAAGACCTGCGCCACACCCCCGGCACCCGCATCATCCCCGGCGTCGGGGATTTGCAGAAACCCACCGACAACCAGGACGTGACGCTCCCCATGGGCTCCGGCGCGAACCTCATCAAGGTTTCCCTGTCCATGCCGAAGGCGAAGCTGTGGGATCTGGAAACCCCGTGGCTCTACCAGCTCCAGGTCCGCCTGCTGGATGAAGACGGCAAGGTGGTGGACACCGCGAAAAAGCAGTTCGGCATGCGTTCGTTCCGTCAGGACAACACCACCAAACCGCGTGGTCGGATGTTCCTCAACAACCGGGAAATCAAGCTCCGCGGCGCGAACACCATGGGCTTCGAGCAACAGGACGTCTTCCAGCACGACCTGCCGCAGCTCATCGACGACATCCTGCTCGCCAAGATCTGCAACATGAACTTCCTGCGCCTCACGCAGCGTCCGGTCCAGCGCGAGATCTACGAGCACGCCGACCGCCTCGGCCTGATGACGCAGACCGACCTGCCGCTCTTCGGCTGTCTTCGTTTCAACAAATTCGCCGAAGCCATCCGCCAGGCGGAGGAAATGGAACGCCTCATCCGCGGTCATGCCTGCAACGTCATGATCAGCTACATCAACGAGCCGTTCCCCAACGCCAGCGGCAAGCCGCAGCGCCACCTCACCCGCCCGGACATGCAGGCGTTCTTCGAGTCGGCCGACCGCGCCGTGCGCGTTCTCAATCCGGAGCGCTGCATCAAGCACGTGGACGGCGATTATGATCCGCCATCGGAAACCCTGCCGGACAACCACTGCTATTGCGGATGGTATAACGGCCACGGCCTCGAACTCGGCCGCCTCCACCGCGGCTACTGGATGCCGATCAACCGCGACTGGCAGTATGGCTGCGGCGAGTTCGGCGCGGAAGGTCTCGACCCCGCCGACCTGATGCGCCGCCGCTATCCGAAAAAATGGCTGCCGGGCGCGGATGAATCCACGTGGTCGCCCAATCTCATCCAAGGCGCGCAAACCGGGAAATTCCAGGCGATGTGGTTCGACAAGCCGACCACGCTGGACGAATGGGTGGAGGTCAGCCAGCGCCACCAGTCCTGGGCGACGCGCCTGTTCGCGGAACGTTTCCGCCGCGACAACCGCATGGTCACCTTCGCCATCCACTTGTTCATCGACGCCTTCCCGGCGAGCTGGATGAAGACCATCATGGATTGCGAGCGCCGTCCCAAGCCGGCCTTCTTCGCCTACCGCGACGCGCTCGAACCCCTGACCGTCAGCATCCGCAGCGACCGCTGGAAATTCACCTCCGGCGAAGCGCTGCCCTTTGAGTTCTGGGTCAGCAACGACACCGAACTGGCATCGAAGAAACTCAAGCTGCGCTGGCAGATCGAGCAAAACGGCAAGGTGATCTTCTCGCAGCAGGCCGCTGCCACGGTCGAGTCCGTGCAAAGCACCTTCCAGGGCCACTTCTCGCCGAAAGCACCCAAAGTGGACGAGCGCACGAAATTCACCGTGCGCCTCGCCCTCGCCGACGGCGCGAAAATCTTGGTGGACACCTCGCTCGACTACGAGGTCTTCCCGAAACAGGCGACACCGGCCGGACTGGCGGTCGAAGCCGCGGGCAAAGGCAAAGCCCCGGCACTGCTCGCCGAACTCGGCATCAAAAAACCCGCCGGCAAACCCGCCGTCATCGTGATCGACGACTACGCGGACTACAAACGCCGCCAGAAGACGCTCGACAAGGCGGTTCTCGACGGCGCCCGCCTGGTGTTTCTGGAACTGCCGAAGGGCGACTACCAGATCGGCGGCTCGCTCGTCCGGGTGGAAGACTGCGTCATGTGTCCGCGCGAGTTCGTTTCCCGCAAGACCGGCCATGCCTTGGTCGAGGGCTTCGAGGCGGAGGACTTCAAGTGCTGGTTCGAGCCCAAGGCCGGATACTTCAAGCCCTTGTTGCACACCATGTTCGAGGCGGAAGGCTGGTCGCCCATCCTGCTCAACGGCAACGGCGTCTGGGGCGGTTCCGCATGGCGGGAACTGCTGGCCGCGGCCGAACTGCCCGCGGGCAAAGGCTCCTACACCGTCTGCCAGATTACGCTGGCAGGCCGGACGAAACACAATCCCACCGCGAAAATCTTCGCCACCAGATTGCTCGGCGGAGAATGTGGCGGGGTGTGATCAAGCACGACCGAAAGTGGTGATCCAAATAAGGCAAGTGGACATTCCCGTCCACTTGCCGATGTGAGGCGAAAGCGGGAGCGCGAAGCTCATCGCTTTCTCTTCCCATCGGTCCGGGCGGACAGGAATGTCCGCCCCCCTTATTGGGACTCACCCGCCAGATCGGCAAAATGAACCCGCGCGCCAACCGACGGATATGAAATCTGGTTTTTTATGTATACAATATTTAGATGTGTATTTTCATCAGATGAGTTGATGGAAAAAACCTGGATGAAAATTGAACCGCTAGAAGTGACAAAGCATCTCTGCGGAGAGCTCAACAAAGAGTCAGATTCAATTTCATTTCAGCTTTCAATCGAAGGTATTCTTTCAATACACTTCGCTGAAGTTGTCAGCAACTTGAAAAAATGCTTGATGGCTATTGATGGTATCTTCGCCACTGACTCAAAAGGCAGCTACTTTGAAATCGACACGGCTGTTGAGCCTGAAGATATTTCCGGAAGAAATATGCTGACATGGACCACGCCAACTGAGTTGCATGCGATATTGCAAAAACATGCTATCCGGCTAACAACTACAATTTATCCTTGAATGCGCCGCGAACCCACTTGCGAACTTACAAGCCAACCAATGGCAGCGGCCATGCCAACTCCATTCAAAAAATCTGTCGGCGACTGAGCAAAAGTGGATTTAATTGT
>CAYXZE010000103.1:0-8283 GCA_964469395.1 uncultured Luteolibacter sp. | reverse complement strand
TCGATGCGGGCGTTGCGCATGACGACGACCTGGTCGGCGAGTTCGAGCGCTTCCTCCTGGTCGTGGGTGACGAAGAGGGTGGTGAGGCCGATTTCATCGTGGAACTGGCGCAACCAGCGGCGGAGGCTTTTGCGGACCTGGGCGTCGAGCGCGCCGAAGGGTTCGTCTAGCAAGAGCACCTTGGGCCGGATGGCGAGGGCGCGGGCGAGGGCGACGCGCTGGCGCTGGCCGCCGGAGAGTTCGTGCGGGCGACGTTTGTCGAGGCCTTCGAGTTTGACCAACTTGAGCAGCTCGAAGACGCGGTCCTGGATTTCCTGTTTGGCGGGGCGTCTGGAGCGGGGCAGGACGCTGAGGCCGAAGGCGATGTTCTCGGCGATGGTCATGTGGCGGAACAGCGCGTAGTGCTGGAAGACGAAGCCGACGCCGCGCTTGCCCGCGGGAACCTGGCTCACGTCCTCGCCGTGGAAGCGAATCTTGCCCTCGCCCGGATCGGCGAATTCGAGTCCGGCGACGATGCGCAGCAAGGTGGTTTTTCCCGAGCCGGAAGGTCCCAGCAGCGCGGTGAGCGAGCCGTCCGGGACTTCCAGCGAAATGTTCTCGAGTGCGGCGTATTTGCCGAATGTCTTGTTGATGGATTTGATCGATATCGACATGGGGAAATGAGTTATTTGTGACCGGATGCTTTGTGGCCGGAGAGTTGCTCGACCACGCTTTTCATGCCGAGGGTGACGAGGGCGAGGAATGCGAGGAGGGTGGCGCAGGCGAAGGCGGAGCTGAATTGATACTCGTTGTAGAGCACCTCGATGTGGAGCGGCAGGGTGTTGGTTTCTCCGCGGATGTGGCCGGAGACCACGGAGACGGCGCCGAACTCGCCCATGGCGCGGGCGTTGCAGAGGAGGACGCCGTAGAACAGTCCCCACTTGATGTTCGGCAGGGTGACGCGGAAGAAGACGTGCCAGCCGCGCGCGCCGAGCGTGACGGCGGCTTCCTCCTGGTCGCTGCCCTGGGACTCCATCAGCGGGATCAGCTCGCGGGCGACGAAGGGGAAGGTGACGAAGATGGTGGCGATGACGATGCCGGGAAACGAGAAGACGATTTTCGGATCCGCCAGCCATTCGGATAGACCGGTGAGCAGCCAGCCGAAGCCGCGATACTCCGCCAGCCCCGCGGTGAAACTCGCGGCGGGGGCGAAGAACTCGGTCATCGCGGCCGGCGGGAACCAGCCCTTGGAACCGAAGATCATGACCCAGACGAGACCGGCGATGACGGGGGAAACGGCGAAGGGCAGGTCGATGAGCGAGAGCAGGAAGGCGCGGCCTTTGAAGCGGTATTTCGTGACGAGCCATGCGGCGGAGATTCCGAACAGCGTGTTGAGCGGCACGGAAATGGCGGCGGCGAGCACGGTCAGCTTGATGGCCGAGAGCGCGATTTCATCGTGCAGCGAGGCGAGGAAGACTTCCCAGCCGCGGCGCAGCGCTTCGGCGAAAACCGCGGTGAGCGGGAGCAGCAGGAACAGGGAAAGGACCAGCAGCGCGCCGCCGATGAGCAGGGCGCGGACGATGGGTGACTCGGAGGTGGCGGGACGGAGGGCCATGGTTTAGCGGTGCTGCCAGTCGAGCCGGCGTTGCAGGAGATTGATGAGGAAAAGGAGGGCGAAGGAGACGATCAGCATGGCGGAGGCGATGACGGCGGCGGCTTCATAGTTGAACTGTTCCAACTGCGCGACGATGAGGAGCGGCAGGATTTCGGTTTTCATGGGCAGGTTGCCCGAGATGAAAATGACCGAGCCGTATTCGCCGATGGCGCGGGCGAAGGCGAGGGTGAAGCCGGTGATCAGGGCGGGGACGAGCAGCGGGAAGACGACCCTGCGGAAAATGATCCAGCGGTTCGCGCCCAGGGTGGCGGCGGCTTCCTCGATTTCCGCGCCCAGATCCTCCATCACCGGTTGCAGGGTTCTAACGACGAAGGGAAAGCCGATGAAGGTGAGGGCGATGAAGACGCCGATGGGGCTGTAAGCCGCGCCTTTCGCGGCGAGGTCCGCCACTTGGCCGCCGATCCAGCCGGTGGGCTGCCAGGTGGTCTGCACCCATGTGGCGGCTTGCGAGATGTATTGGCCGATCCAGCCGTTAGGCGCGTAGATCTGGGTGAGGGTGATGCCGGCGACCGCGGTGGGCAGGGCGAAGGGGAGATCGACCATCGCGTCTAGCAGGCGGCGGCCGGGAAACTCGTAGCGGACCAGCACCCAGGTGACCAGCAGGCCAAGCACCATGCTCACTGCGGCGGCGGCGGCGCTGGCTCCGAAGGTGAGCTTGGTGGCGGCGAGGAGGCGGGGATCGGTGAGCAGATTCCACCATTCCCCCAGGCCGAGGCCGGCCGCCTTGATGAACAGGGCGGCCAGGGGAATGAGGATGATCAGGCTCATGTAGGTGATGCTGAATCCCATGGAGAGGCCGAAGCCGGGAATGACGCGTCGCTTGGACATGCGGGATGGGTCGGGAGATGGGTGTGGGGTGGAAAGCGGTTACTCCGGCTTGTAGATCTGGTCGAAGATGCCGCCGTCGGCGAAATGGATTTTCTGGGCTTTTTCCCAACCGCCGAATTCTTCGTCGATGGTGACGAGTGTGAGCGCGGGGAATTGGGAGGCGTATTTCTGGATGATCCCGGGATTTCTGGGGCGGTAGAAATGCTTGCCGGCGAGGTCTTGTCCCGCGTCGGTGTATAGGAACTGGAGATAGGCTCTGGCGAGTTCGGAGTTGCCTTTCTTGGCGGCGGTTTTCTCCACCACGGCGACGGAAGGCTCGGCAAGGATGCTGATGGACGGATAGACGATTTCGGTTTGTCCGGGGAATTCCTTGTGGATCAGGTGGGCCTCGTTTTCCCAGGAGAGCAGCACATCGCCGATGCCGCGCTGGGCGAAGGTGGTGGTGGAGCCGCGGGCGCCGCTGTCGAGCACGGGCACGTTCTTGTAGAGGCGCTTGATGAAGTCCTGGACTTTCACCTCGTCTCCCTGGAACTCGCGGCGTCCCCAGGCCCATCCGGCCAGATAGCACCAGCGCGGGGCTCCGCCGGTTTTCGGATTCGGGGTGATGACCTGCACGCCGGGCGTGACGAGATCCCCCCAGTCCTTGATGGCTTTCGGGTTTCCTTTCCGGACCACGAAAACGATGGTGGAGGTGTAGGGGCTGCTGTTATCGGGCAGTTTGGTGTTCCAGTCCGCGGGAAGGAGCTCGCGCTCCTTGCGGATCATGTCGATGTCGAGCGAGAGCGCGAGCGTGACCACGTCGGCGTCGAGGCCGTCGATGACGGAGCGGGCCTGTTTGCCGGAGCCGCCGTGGGATTGATTGATTTTGAGATCCTGACCGTGGTCTTTTTTCCATTGTTTGGCGAAAACCTCGTTGAGTTCGAGGTAGAACTCGCGGGTCGGGTCGTAGGAGACATTCAGCAGGGTGGCGCTGGATGACTTGTCCTTCGCCACCGGGGATTTCCCGCAAGACGGAGCGAGAAGGAGGGCCAGGCCGGTGACGATGGAGAGGGTGATTGGTTTCATGAAAAGTTGATTCAAGGGGTTGGCTGGATTTTCGCCTCGGCGGTGGCGAGGGTGGTGATGATGTCGTCAGAGGTGGCGGCGGCTTTCAGCGCGTCGAGTGTGCCGCCGTGGAGGAGTCGCGCGAGGCGGGCCAGGCCGTGCAGGTGCGAGCGGTCGTCGGGGGTGCAGAGCAGGAAGAAGAGGGAGGTGCCTTCACGGTCCTCGCCGCCGAAATCCACCGGTGTGGCGGTGCGCAGGAAGCAGAGGAATTGGCGCTGGATGATGGACGGGACCGGGCGGCGCGGATGACAGAGGGCGACTCCGCCGGGCATGGCGGTGCTGCAGAGTGCCTCGCGGTCCACCAGCGAGGAGTGGAGTTGATTGCGGTCGTATAGCAGACCGGTGGCCTCGGCCAGGGTGGAGATGGCTTTGAGGACTTCCGTCTTGGTGGTCAGCGGCGCGTCGAGGCTGATTCCCTTGAGCGGGAGGCGCGAGGTGAGGCGGTCGGAACGGAGGGTGCGGAAGGTGCCGTCGGCCAGCAGCGAGGATTCCATGTTGGCTTCCAGTTCGGAGACGCGGGCGGTGTCGAGGGTTTGGATTTTTTGTTCGAGCCAATCCACGACATCGTCACGGCGGAAGCGCCATTGGCCGTCGGTTTCGAATCCCGGCAAATGTTCGCCACGGACGAGTCCTTCGATAAAGCGGGTGGACCAACCGAGGTAGGCGGCGAGTTGGCCGATGCTGATGTATTCCGAGTGGTTGGTGGATTCTTGTTCGGGTGTTGAGCTCATGGTTGGTGGGGTTGGTTGGTTTTTATGAAATGTCCCCGTGGCCGGTCGGATGGACCGGCCACGGGGGAAGAGGATGGCCGGATGTTAGTTCTTGTAGATCTGGTCGAAGGTGCCGCCGTCAGTGAAGTGGATTTTCTGGGCCTTGGCCCAGCCGCCGAATTCCTTGTCGATGGTCACGAGGTTGATCTTGGGGAAGTTTTTCGACCATTTTTCGAGGGCTTTGGCATCACGCGGACGGTAGAAGTGCTTGCCGGCGATTTCCTGGGCTTCCGCGCTGTAGAGGTAGCCGAGATAGGCCTTGGCCAGTTCTTCGGTGCCATGCTTTTTCGCGTTTTTCTCGACGACGGCCACCGGGGGCTCGGCGAGGATGCTGATCGACGGGATGACGATCTGCGTCTTGCCGGGGAATTCCTTCTCGATGAGGTGGGCTTCATTTTCCCATGACAGGAACACGTCGCCGATGCCGCGCTGGGCGAAGGTGGTGGTGGAGCCGCGGGCGCCGGTATCGAGCACCGGCACGTTCTTGAAGAGCGTGCGGATGAATTCCTTCACCTTGGTCTCGTCGTTACCGAACTTGCGTTCCGCGAAGGCCCAGGCGGCGAGGTAGTTCCACCGCGCGCCACCCGAGGTTTTCGGATTCGGGGTGATGACCTGCACGCCCGGCTTGACCAGATCGTCCCAGTCCTTGATGCCCTTGGGGTTTCCCTTGCGGACGACGAAGACGATGGTGGAGGTGTAGGGCGAGCTGTTTTCCGGGAACTTGGATTGCCAGTCGTCGGGCAGCAGGTTCGCTTGTTTGCCGATCACGTCGATGTCGCCGGAGAGGGCGAGGGTCACGACGTCGGCGCTGAGGCCGTCGATGACCGAGCGTGCCTGTTTGCCGGAGCCGCCGTGGGATTGTTTGACGGTGAGGGACTTGCCGGATTGCTGTTTCCAGTGTTTGGCGAAGGCCGCGTTGTATTCCTGGTAGAACTCCCGGGTGGGGTCGTAGGAGACGTTGAGCAGCTCGTCCGCGAAGACGCTGGTGGCGAGAAGGGAGGAGAGCAGGGTGAGGAGACGGAATGTTTTCATGATATGAAACGGTTTTTGAATTTGAATTTCAGGAGCTGGGGTCAGAACGAGAAGCGGAGGCCGCTGAGCAGGGTGAAGCCGTCGTAGGATTCGCCCAAATCGTTTTCGAGACGCGCCCATTCCACGCCGGCGAGCAGTTTCAACTTGTCGCCGTGGATGAAGTATTGGGCACCGCCGTAAAGCGAGTGGTAGGCATCACCCAGGTTTTTGTTGGCGGAGACGTTTTTCTCGTAGCGGGACTGGCCGACGACGCCGAGCGGGCCGTCGCTGTTCGCATAGGAGTAGCGGCCGACGAGCTGGAGTTTCTTCGGAATGATGTCGTAGGTGGGCTGGATGAAGAAGCCGAAGACGTCGGTGTTGGTGCCGTCACCGCCGCTGGCGAAGTAGCTTTCCAGAACGACTTCCAGGTAGCCTTCCTTGGCGACGAACGAGGCGGAAATGATGTCGTCGTATTTGTTCAATACGAGGTCGTCGGTGATTTCGCGGTCGCTGTGGAGCCAGTCCAGGCGGAAGTCGGCTTTTTCGAGATCGAGCAGGTGCTTGAAGTCGTATCCGCCGCCGATGCTGAAGGAGTATCCGCCGTTGAAGTCGCCGAATTCACCGTCACCGAAGGAGCCTGTGGATTTTTTGGCGACTGGATCGACGGTGGAGTTCGGCGTGTCATTCGAGTAAATCCCCGCGCGCCAGGACCAGGTGTTGGTGGTTCCTTCCACGGTGAGCGCGGTCGCGCGGTTGATGCCGAGCTGGTTGAAGATTTGCGAGCGCTCGAAGGTGGGTTGGGAGTTGGTGGATGCGAGCCAGTCGTATTGGCCGATGAGCGGTTTGGTTTTTCCCGCGGTGATGCTGATTCCGGACGTGGGTTTCCAGCGGATGTAGGCGTCCACGAGGCCGTCGTAGATGTCGTTGAAGCCGTTGTTGCTTTGGAAATCGGTGCGGACTTCGAGTTTCTTGTCGAAAAGCTTGGCGTCGAAGCCGAAGCGCGAGCGGCGGTCTTCCCAGTCGCTCTGGCTGCCGTTGGAATCATCGACATCCCAGTATTGTCCGTGGTAGCGGCCGCGGAGTTTGAATTCCTGAAGGACGGGGTTTTGGTCGTTCTTGTAGAGGGTGGCGTATCCCCAGAGTTCGTCGAAAACGCTGGGTTTGACGATCTCTGTGGCGCTCGGGCTGGTTTCACTGGTTCCCGCATGAAGCGGAAGCGTGGCGAAGAGGGCCAGGGCGAGGGTGGATTTGCGGGTGGCCCGGGATGGTTGCGGGCTCGGGATTTCAGAACGGCTATTGGTGTGTTGTATTTTCATGGATGTCTGCGGAGCGTCCGCGTCCGGTGTTCCGGTGAGCTTTCGCAGAGGTTTATACGGGGATCCCCGCGTGTGCGGTGGATGTGGGGGAGAGGGGCTGATCCGGCGCGGGGCCGGGTCACGGGTCGGAGAACGCGGGGTTATTTGCGTTCGGACGGGGCGGCGTCACGCGCGGCGACGAAGCGGGTTTTCTCAATGCTTTCGACCTGGGTCACGCGACCGTCGTGGACGGTGATTTGGACCGAGCCGAAGCGGAGATTCGCGACGTTCTGGCGGACGATTTCCAGCCAATCGGCTGTCGGGCCATCGGATGGAGAGCGTTCAGAGGTGATCGTGTTCATCGGGTTCTTGAGTGAGAGTGGCGAGTTGGGAAAGTCCGGCGAGGAAACCATCGGCGGGGTCGGCTTTGCGTTTGGGAACGGTGCCGGATGTGGTGAAGGTGGCGGCGGTGGCGAAGGGGGGGATGATTCCGTCCCGACGCATTTTCCGCAGGGTGACTTCGACGACTTGGGCGACGGTGTAGCGGTCCAGGATGTTGGCGATGGCGTTGCGGACATCGATCATGATCATCCTCAGGCCGCAGTGTTCCTCGTCGGGACAGGTGCAGGGCTGGTAGGCGTTTTCACTGGCGCAGCAGATCGGAGCGAGGCGGCCGTCCATGAGGCGGACGATCTGGCCGATGCCGATCTGGTCGGCCGGCTTGGCCAGCGAGTAACCACCGAATTTTCCGCGGTGGGTCTCGACGATGCCGGCCTCGCGGAGTTCCTGCAGGATCCGCTCGATGAATTTGAGCGGCAGCCGGTTGGCCTCGGCCAGTTCCGAGCCTGAAACCGTTCCCCGGCCCACATCGGCGGCGATACCGAGGTTGATGGTGGCACGGAGCGCGTATTCAGATTTTTTCGAAAGGTGCATGCGGTTATGTGGACTGATTTGTAGGGATTAAGGTGGGGTTGCCAAGGAGAAAATTCAGAAAAGCCTCAGAAAAATTTTAAGTCGTTGAAAATTAGTTGTTTGTAATGTTGATTAAATGGGGCTTAATAGTAATATATACTTCCAAGTATGCGAGTTTGAGGTCCGATACGGCAAATTTCCTGATGCGAACAGCGTCACGCCCTGCAAGAACGGTCATGCGCCGGTGATCGCCTGGCCGGAATGATTCATTTTCATCGAAACGCGGAGGTCGCGGAGAGAGGTGCCGAGCCGGAGGGTCTAACGGCTAGGAAATTTTTCTCCGCGATTTCCTCCGCGGCCTCAGCGCCTCCGCGTTTCGATCCGCTCAAACCAACTCTGCGGCGATGGGATCGACGAGGGCGCGGCCGTGGTGGATGAGGATGAGTCGCTCGCCTTCGATGCGGGCGAGGCCTTCGCTGGCGATGTGGGCGGCGCGCTGGCGGGCTTCCTCACTGAGGAGTTGCAGGGAAATGCCGTCGCGGGTGCGCAGGCCGAGGGCGATGCGTTCGAGGCGGCGGGCTTCGGCATCGAGGGTTTCCGATTCGATCAAGGCGTGTCCGATGGACTGGATTTGTGAAACGTAACGTGCGGTGTCCGCGACGTTTTTCCAGCGGATGCCATCGAGGGTGGAGACGGCGGAGGGGCCGAG
>CAYXZE010000102.1:0-8296 GCA_964469395.1 uncultured Luteolibacter sp. | reverse complement strand
CGCCGGTTTATCCAAGACAGCAACCTATCCTTTCACCTGCCCGTTGCCGCGGACGCGGTATTGGTAGCTGGTGAGCTCGCGCAGGCCCATCGGGCCGCGGGCGTGGAGCTTGTCGGTGGAGATGCCGATTTCCGCGCCGAAACCGAACTCGCCGCCATCGGCGAAACGGGTGGAAACGTTGTGAAAAACGCAGGCGGAATCAACTTCCCGCAGGAAACGCTCGGCGGCAGCATCATCGCGGGTGACGATGACGTCGGTGTGGTGCGAGCCGTGGGTGTTGATGTGGGCGACGGCGTTTTCCAACGAACCGACGATTCTAACGGATAGGATGAGATCGAGGTATTCCGTGTTCCAGTCCTCCTCGGTGGCGGGGATTACGTCGGCGAGGATGGCGCGCGTCCGTTCGCAGCCGCGGAGTTCCACGCCTTTCGCGCGGAGGGCGGCGGCGGCTTGCGGCAGGAATTCGGCGGCGATGTCGCGGTGGACGAGCAGGGTTTCCAGCGCGTTGCAGACGCCGGGTTTGTGGGTCTTGGAGTTGACTGTTAGGGCGACGGCCATTTCCGGATCCGCGGACTGGTCCACGAAGAGGTGGCAGATGCCGTCGTAGTGCTTGATGACGGGCATGCGGGCCAACGAGACGACGGTCTCGATGAGACCCTTGCCGCCGCGCGGGATGATGAGGTCGAGCCACTGGTCCATGCCCGCGAGCACGGCCACGCTTTCGCGGTCGGTGAAGGGGATGAGCTGGATGGCGTGCTCGGGCGCGCCGGCATCGGCAAGTGCGGCGGCGATGGCGACATTCGAGTGGATGGCCTCGCTGCCGCCGCGGAGGATGGTGGCGTTGCCGGTCTTGAAACACAGCACGGCGGCGTCCGCGGTGACGTTCGGCCGGCTCTCGTAAATGATGCCGATGGTGCCGATGGGCACGCGGACCTGGGAAATGCGGATGCCGTTAGGACGCTCCCACGCGTCCATGATTTCACCGGTGGGATCGGGTAAAGTGGCCACCTGATCGATGCCAGCGGCCATGGCCTCGATGCGTTTTTCATCCAGCAGCAGCCGGTCGAGCATGGCGGCGGACAGGCCTTTTTCCCTGCCGGCGGCGAGGTCCAGCGCATTGGCTGTTAGGATTTCGGGCGACCGGCGGCGGATGGCGGCGGCCATGGCGCGGAGGATGGTGTTTTTTTCCTCGCCGCCGAGCTGGGCGAGTTTATAGGCAGCCGCACGGGCTTGTTTGCCCAGTTGATGAATGGTTTCGTGAATGGTGGGCATGGGCTTGTGACTCAAGGGGCAATTGCCGAGTGGAAACGCGTGGAAATCCCGTTCCCGCCGACGATTCCGGCCAAGCGTTCCGGATGGCGGCCGTGGGCGATGTGGGTCTCGATGCCCGCCTCCACGGCGAATTTCACGGCGGAAAGCTTTGAGGCCATGCCGCCCATCGAGAAGCGGCCCTTGTCCTGGCGGACGTGGCCGAAAACCTGATCGATCTCGGTGACTTCGGGAATCAGTTCGTTTGTCGCCGGATCCAGCAGGCCATCGACGCTGGTGAGGAGAATGACACGCTTGGCACCGGCGAGTTTCGCGACGCGGACGGAAAGCATGTCGTTGTCGCCGAATTTCAATTCCTCCACCGCGACCGAGTCGTTTTCATTGATGATCGGCAGGATGCGCGGCTCGGAAAGCAGGCGGTTGAGCGTGTCCGAGACATAGCCCGCGCGCTCCGGCGTGCCGAGGTCGCCCGCGGTGAGGAGGACCTGGGCGATGGTGATCTCGAAGTTCGAAAACAGGCTGCTGTAAGTCTGCATCAACCGCGCCTGGCCCACCGCCGCGCATGCCTGACGGGTGGCGGTGTCCTGCGGATACTCGGTCAGCCCCAGCGCGGAAACCCCGGAACCGACCGCACCGGATGAAACGAACAGGCAGCGGTGCCCGGCATTCATCAGCCCGGCGATGGCCGCAACCAGATGGACGAGGGCCGCGCGATCCAGCGTGCCGTCATTGGCCTTCGTGAGAACGCCAGTGCCGGCCTTGATGAGGGTGAGATCGGGAATCATGGGAAATTTCGCCCTGCGGCGGAGCCGAAATAAACGGGAACGCCACGCCGTGCCACTGCAAACTTGCAGGCTCGGGCAATCTGCCGGCTCAGGCAAACTCCGCGCGCTCATACAAGTCCGCGAGAGCGAGCGACGCCTCAATTTCCGGCAAAGGAATCACCGCATCCAGACCCCTCGTGCTCAATGCCATTCGCGAAGGTCTTGAGATTGATCACGGCACGCACCGGTGGTGCCAGAGTCAGTAAATTTCAGGATATTTTCCCCGAATTCTATCCAGCTTCTTATACGCCGCATGGCTCCAGAACCCTGCGGATCAGCTTCTCGATGTAATTCGGCCTATCGTCCGTCATGAAGAAGACGTGCAGCTTTTCCATCTCTTCCTTCGATATTCCCCACTGAAGTTCGGGATAGCGGGTCCACGAGACGATGAAGCTGTTCAGGCTGACGTCCTGGCAATTGAGGCGTTTTTCAAGCCCTTTGATCCGCTGGTGGAATTGCACTTTCTCGCTGCCCGGACCTTCCCGAAGCATGCCGTGCGGCTCCACGAAATTGACGTATTGGCGGCCAGGGGTCAGCACCCACAGGATGAAGTCGGGGTGGAAACCACCTGCCTCGAAGAAGCCGACACCTTTACCGCGACTCTGATTGCGGAGCAGGAAAATCTCGGTGCCCTCTTCCTCCATGCGGCGATCGTTGGCTTGGCACCACGCCGCCAAGTCGGTCACGAATTGGTATTCGCTCTCGTTGAGCGCGACGGGAAGAATTGTGATTTTCCCACCTTTGCGGACATGGAAGAGCGGTTGGAATAGATGCTTGCCGAAGGTGCAGGCGGAAAGATCTCCAGCAGAAAGCAGCTCGTCCTTGTTCTCCTCGATGTCCCTCTTCACCCGTTCGATCGCTTCCACGACCGTGCTCGCATCGCCATCGACGATGAGCTGATAGAACTCATCCTGCGGCAGGTTATCGTCGTTTCGGTCCAGATCGCGGATCTCCAGCCGTGGTTCGAGGTATTCGCGCTTCCGGTAGTTGTAGAGATGCTCGCAATACCGCTTCACCAATTCCTTCGCAACTTCCTGAAGCAGGCGGATGCCGTTGAAATCCGTCGGCGTGAGATGAGTCTGCGGGAGACGGAGGTCATACCAGCTGGAATTCCCCAGCAAATCGCGGATTCCCGCAGGTGAGGCGTTCAGGTTATACCAGCTCTTGTCCCGCTTGTAGGCCTCCACCTCGAAGTAGAGCTCGTCGAAGTCGAGGAACGCACGATGTTCCCCCGCCAGCGTGGCTCGATGCTTTTCCGTGACGCTCGTCCGGCTTCGCGAAACCACCGATTGGATCCGGGGATACCAGTCCGAGACGATCGGATGCGTTGTCAGGTAGTCGGGGAGATCGCCTAGGGTCGGCACGCGGGCGTCGCGCTTGAAATCGTATTCGCGGGAACCGTCCTGGCGCATCCTGGGCCGGATGACTTTCAGCTTCTTACCGAAATCGAAAGTCACATTCAGGGGGATCGTGATCGTCCTCTTTCGCTCGTTACCGGGCAGCCCTTCGTCCTTCAGGAACTCGCGGAATTTCTCCATGAAATCCGCCTCCACGCCGAAGACATTCAGCGTTTCCAGTTCCTCGATCCATTGCGGGCGATTCGGCGCATGGGTGTGGCCGCTGCGCTTGAGGCTCCATTCCCAACCCTTGAGGCGCACGCCACGTCCGAAGAGCTGGATAATTTGGGTGCCCTCGCTTTTGCCGACGTGCATCAAGCCCATCGTGCTGACGCGCCAACAGTCCCAGCCCTCGACGAAGCGTTTGGAACCGATGAGCACGTTCACCGGCGAACTCGATTCCTTGATGCTGGCAAACATCGCCTCAGTGAAATCACTCTCGTCCACGGTGAGCTGGGTTTGATGCTGGCGGGCGATTTCCTCGATGTGGTCGCAAAGTCCCTTGGCATCGCCCACGTTGATCAGGCCGAAGGGCTCATCGGAATTTCCCACCCGCAAGACCACCTCGCCGGCATCGCCCTTCACGCGGCTGAGCGACAGCAATCCACCTGCCGGGCTGTGAAACACGCGCCCGAGAATGTCGCGGTAAAGTTCATCGAACGACTGCCCGCTTACCGCCTTCGCGAGGTAATTGAATGAGCCGCCGAAAATGTCGTTGCCGTCGGCATCCAGCAATCCCGTCTGCTGGCCGTTACCGAGCACGATTTTCTCGATCCATCGTGCCGAATCCCGTGGGTCGGACAGGAAGTTCGCGAGAAACTGGACGATCCGCGCCACGTCCGCCGCCACCGCCTTCTCATCGCCGGTGCCCTTGGCCTTCGAGACCGTGCTGCCGACAAAGACCCACATCGGCTTCTCCAGATGGAAGGCGATGAAGCTGTCCTTGCGCTCCTGGTAAATGCGGAGCTGCTGATAGTATTTCAGCAAACAGGCGATGAGGTAGCTGTTCTCCACGGTCCGATGCGAACCCGGCAGGTTGAGAATCTGATAGTCCTTGCCGAAACCGTCTTCGTAAAACCAACGGTAGCTATAATCGAACAGGATCGTCTTGGCATAGTCGTCCTCATGCGCCGTGCCGCTGACGGCCTGCTCGAAGGTGGCGGAGTATTCAAAGGTGAAGCCGCGGGCACAAAGGGCGGCGCGGCGTGAGAAAAACGCCCCTTCCTCCTTCGCCTTCTGGCCGGACAGCCCGCGGTGGCCTTCATCGACCAGCAACAGGTTTTCATCCCCGAGACTGCGCGTCGCGATCGTCTTCGGTCCGTCCTTGTCGCCGAGCTTGGTGATCTCGATGACGTCGATCTGGTTGAGCATCGACTGCGCACCCGGCTTCACACCCTCGGTGACGAAGTAGCCGGCACGGCGCAGGTCGGCGATGTGTTGCTCGCTGAGCCGTTCGTTCGGCGTGATCAGGACCGTGCGCGGCAGATTCTTGCCCGCCCTCCCGGCGTAGTGGCGGAACTGCATCACGTTCACCTGCATCACCAACGTCTTGCCGCTGCCGGTCGCGTTCTGGATGCAGATCTTGTTCAAATCGTCCAGAGCGTAAGGCGCGATGCTGGCGAAGTTGCTCCACTGCTGGTTGAAGCGGTTGACGAAGGCATTCAAGTCCGCCTGCAACTGCTCCGCGCTGCGAAAATACCGGTCCAGATAGATCTCCACGAAAATCAGCGTGAGCCACTGGTAGTATTTCCACGCGATCGAACGATCCCGCTTCTCGTTCATCACCCGCGTATGGCGGACGATGTTCTCCTCGTAGCTTCGCAATTGCTCGCGCGTGATGATGCATTGCTCGCCCCAGAAGAGCTGGCTGTTCACCAGATTGTGATAGAAACGGTGGAGCCCGTCCTCATCGAGCCCCTCCATCCGGGGATCACGGATCGGCGATGAAAGCGCGTGGAACGGCAGCGGCTTGGCGATGCCGGGGACGTTCGGCTCGCGAAAAGGGTCGATGCCGAAAAGGCTGATGAGCCACTGGTTCAGCAGCAGCTTGTGGCGGAACTTGTGCGGTTGCTTGCCGTCCGCACCGGCATTGCGGGCACGCTTCGTGGCTCGTTTGGTGGCGGCTTTTTTGGCTGGCATGGAGGTGGAGAACGATCAGAGCCCGAGGAACTCAAGGATGTGGTGCAGCGTCGGTTGCGAGAAGCGAGCCGATTCAATAAGTTGCTTGGGAAACAAGGACGGGCATTTGCTGCCGAGTTTGGAAACGATTTCAGCATCCCTGTCAGTGCCAAGGTGGTTCTTGTGAAAGCGCCGTTTCCAATTCCTTGATAGGTGGCGTTCTTTCGCGGGAGGCGAATCGCCCAGCATGGTTAGGAACAAACCTTCCAAGCAGGGAACTGAAGTGACCAACGTGATGCGATGCTTCGCCAGCCAACTTGCCGGGATTTCATCCAGTGGCAGATCACTGTCGATCAAGAGCAGGCTGCGATCATAGGAGGCGAGGTTCAGATGCTTCTTGATCAACCGCTCCGCCACTTGTTTCGGCGAGCCTCCCTGCCCGGCATCCACCTTCACGCGGGCGGCGATCTCATCCCGGAAAAGCGAGTGCAGATGCTGGAGGAAAACGGCCTCCGTCTTGCCCTCGCCAAACAGGATGATGCTCTCGCGCCGCGCCATGGTCAGAACAGAGACGGGGATGGCACCGCCTCGTAGCGGCCGGCGTTGTAGTTGGCGAAAAAGTTTTCCTCCCGCTTCACGCCCTTGATGTCGGCGAGGCGGCGCAGGCTACTCACGCAGTCGGCGTCCTTCTGCACCAGGACGATTTGCTCCTTCGCCAGTTGGTTGAGAATCTCAACGTGGTGGCAGGTGAAGAGAAGTTGCGCCCGCTTCGGATTCGTCGCCGGGTCCACAAACAGATCGAGCAGCAGCGGGATGAGATGCGGATGCAGATCGGATTCCATTTCATCGATCACCGCGATGCCGCCTTCCGTGAGCACGGGAAGAAAGGAGCCTAGCAGAACGAACAGGCGCTTGGTCCCGGAGGACTCATGCATCAGCGGCAACTCGAAAACTTTCTCCCCGGAACGATGGCCGACGAAGGGAATGGGAACCGTGCGCAGTTTTCCCGTTTCCGCGTCCGGCACTTCCACATCCCGGATGATGAACGCGTCGATCCCCAGATCGGCCCGTTTCAGGCGATCCTCCACATCGTCCTTGAAATGCGGGTTCTCCTGAAAGTAGCGGGCGCAATCGATCACCTCGGACGTGCGGTTGCCCTGCACGATCTCAGCCTTGCCGAAGCGATCCACATTCGTCTCGAAGCGCCCGAATGACGCGAAAACCTTGGCGAACTCGCTGCGGCCGGTGACCAGTCCGGCAGACAACACGGAAGCATTCGAGCGGTCCTTCAGCAGTGCCCGCAGTGCATCGAGATCCGTGAACTCCTCGGTTTGGGAAATCAGCGGACCTCGCTTCCCGGCTTTTCGCAACAGTAAGGTCCGGAACGAGCGCGTCTCATCCGAGCGCTGCTGCAGGCGCTCCTCCACCACGGCGGCAGAGGTGATCGTCAGATCGTAGCGGTAAAGCCGCCCCTGCCCTTCGAACTCGGCGGAGAGCTTCACCGGCTTGCCATCGCCATCGATAAAAGAATCGACCGGGATCGGCCCGTCTGGGTTGAGGCTGCGGTAGGAGTGGCGGATGAAAAAATTCAGGAACGCCAGCGCCTTGAGCAAGTTGGTCTTGCCTGAGGCATTGGCTCCGAAAACCCCACACAGCACCGTGATCTTGTCACCGCAGCGGGAGTCCACGAAGGATTGGTCCGTCGGCGTCTTGGCCCCGGTGGTCAAAACCAGATCGCCGCGGTCGCGGAAGGAGCAGAAGTTCTCAATGGTCAGTTGGCGCAACATGGCAAAAGACTCTCAATCCTAAAATCCATAAAATCACGCTGAAATTGTAGAAATTTTGGCAAATTCGTCATATTTCCTGCATTCAACCCTCCTGCATGTCCCACATCGCCTTGTGGAACTCTTCTTCCAGCAGGCGGACTTTCCAGGTGTCGGTGTCGAGTTTGAGGTTCGGGAGGTTGTTCGAGCCGTTGACGTAGATGGTGTCGAACTCGAAGTCGCGGGTGCTCAGGCGGTTCTTCTGGAACCACTCATCGAGCATCAGGTTGTCCTCCTCCAGATTGCCGGTGAGGGTGCGCCAGACGATGAGAACTTTCTCTTTTTGGCCGTTGTTCGGATTCTCGCGGTCCTTCGGCACCCAACCTTCCACCTTGCGGAACCACCACGCGCCGTCGGCGGACTGGCGCATCTTGTCGGTGAGTTGCAGGCGGGTGTCGGTGCCCTCCGGCAAGTCGGGATCGGGCACGCGATGAAAAGTGGCGGAGAAACGCTGCGGCGCGGCCAAGTGAACGAGGCGCAGGCCGATGAGGAAGTTGAAGGTCTCGATCAGGTCCACCGCTTGCGCGATGCTGCCGCTGGCTCCGGGCTTCTTCACTTTCAGCGTGTAGGCGGTCGGATCGGTGAAGGCGTCGAGGTTCAGCAAGCTCTGGCTGCCGCGGGTTTCGACATCGAGCAGGTAGTTCAGCGTGTAGTCGCGGCGCAGCGGCTCGTTTTGCTTCAACGCCTCATCGCGGGTCTTGTTCTCGACGAAATCGAGGTTGTTCAACGTGTCCTCGTAGCTTTCAAGACGGAGGTATTTGAAACAGTGGGAAATGCCCTTGTCGCGGGTCACCGGCTTGCCGTCCTTCCAATCCGGCGAATACACCACCTTGGCGATGCGCGGCTTGAGCACCGTGTCGAAGTG
>CAYXZE010000101.1:0-8309 GCA_964469395.1 uncultured Luteolibacter sp. | reverse complement strand
CGATGAATCCGTGAGGCAGCAGTTCCTTGACCAGGGACATGTAGGCGTCGTTCGGTTCCTTGAGCGAGGGAAAGAGCAGAATGCAAATCAGGCCGGGAACGATAAACAGAAACATGTCGAGGATCTTGAGCCAGCCGCAGAAACCGGTGCCGAGCCGGGCCTGACGGAGATTTTTCGCCCCGAGAACGGCCTGGACCATCGATTGATCGGTGCACCAGAACCAAATGCCCAGCACCGGATAACCCAGCAGGATCGCATGCCACGGAAAGTCCTTGTTGTCCGCAGGCAGGAAGATTTTCCAATGATCCGCCGGCACCTTGCTGGCAATCGCGCCGATTCCCCCGGCGTTCACCACGCCGAACACCACCAGAATGAACGAGGCCACGATCAGCAGCGACATCTGGAACACGTTGGTGTTGGCCACGGTTTTCAATCCGCCCGCCAGAGTGAAGAACGCGGAGACGACGGTGAGCACGACGACCGAGAGCCACAAAGGCCAGTTGGTAATCTGGGAGGCGAGCACCCCGCCCGCATAGAGCGTGAGGCCGAGCCAGGAAATGACGATCGTCACCAGCGAATACCAGGCAAGGAGTTCGCGCGAACTCTCGTTGAACCGCTTGCCGATGAATTCCGGCAGCGTGCTGGTCTTGGTGATGACGTAAAACGGTGCGAACAGGAACGCCAGCAAACCGATAAAGACAAACGCATACCACGAGTAGTTGGCGACGGCGATGCCGACGGTGTAGCCGCTGGCGGCGGAGGCGATCAACATCGAGGGCCCCACATTGGTTCCCCACATCGAAAACCCGATGCTCGGCCAGCCCAGCGAGTGCTGGGCGAGGAACAGGTTTTCATGATGTTTCTGCCGTTTGCTGATCCACGCGCCCAGCCCGATGAGCACCACCATGTAAGCGGCGATGACAAGGTAGTCGATGTGGTTGAGGATTTTATAGATTTCCATGAACGGGTGGGTGCGGATTTGAACGGAAGAAAACGGAAGCTGAAGACTCAATCGAGATGATGGATTTCCTCCAAACCATCCCAGATCTCTCCTTTGGCGGCAGCCGCGGGCAATGGCTGCTGGCAGGCGTCGGTGAATTTCCACCACCGCTTGTTGACGGGGATCGCCTTGGCCAAAGCGGCATCGGCAGCGGGATCCTTGCCGACATATTCCAGATAGCCTATCAGAAACAATTCACCATCCAACTCGACGAGCCGGATGGTAAAATTGCGGTAGTGGCAGTCCTTGATGCCCTTGAGCACGCCGGGCCATGCGGTGGCGTGAAGCGAGCGGTATTCCGCTTCCTTTTCCGGTTTCAGGCCGGTGATCATGCCGATGCGTTTATAATGCTCACGGACGGGAATGACATCGGCGGCTCCTTCTGTATAAAACACTTCCTCGACATTCTCCCAGCCATGGGCCGGGCGCGGCGAAGCAATAACTTCGGCAAGAGCCTTCCGCCAGTTTTTCACGGGTTCCTCCGTCTCCAAGCGGGCGACATCGCCGGTATAGTCCTTCCCCGCATATTCAAAATACGTGATGAGGTAGGTCTTGCCGCCGAGTTCCTTGAGATAGCGGGTCATGTTGCGGTGATGGGCGGCGCGATACCGCGCCGCGACCTCCGCGGGAAATGCGGCGAACAGCTTCCTGCAGGCGTCCACCTTGTCGGCCTTGATTTCGATGATGTGGGTGTGGCGCTGGGCACCGATTTTCAATGGTGCGGCGCCGGGAACGGCTTGCGGCTCCTTGGCATGGCCGGCGGGAATGCCGAGCAGCAGAACGGTCGATAAAATCACGGGAATCAGTCTCATGGCGAAGGCGGATGGGTTTGGGATTATTTTCACCGCATGAGGAAAGACGCCGGGGCGTAGGCCTTGAGCGAAATGGTGAGTTTGCCATCACGCACAGGCAGCGGCGTGCCGGGTTCCTCGCCGCGCAGGTTGACCGGGATGGCTTGCGTGAACTTGCCGGGAAGCGTCACGGTTAGATTTCCGGATTCGCCGGTCTGATCCCAGACGCGGAGGACAGTCCCCTTCCCGTCCGGATTTTCGCCGAAGGCGGTGACGAGCACGCCGGGGCGGGAAACCGTCAGGCCCGTTTGTTCGGCTGGCAGAGTGCCATTGCCGGTGACCGGGGCGGCGAGAAGCGGAACGCGGGCCTCCCATGAGCGGACGGCGAGATCCTGGATCTCGTTGGAGTTTTTGGCAACGGGCCAGATGCGGACGCGCTCGCTCCACGAGCCTTCCTGCCAGAGCGGGAAGTTGGTGTTCCACATGTTATTATACAAGTTGACGAATACGGAGGGCTTCGTCGGCATGAAGTCCATCGACCACCACCAGAGCCCCGGTTTATCTAACGAAACGAGCGGCGAGTCGAGCGGGCAGAGCGCCGCGCCGGACGAGTCGGCCCCGGTGATGGATACGCCGCTGGCGACGGCCATCAGGTGGCGGTTCGTGCCGGGAACGATGTCCTTGGCGGGATCGATCGGCGCGCCGGGACGCCCGACGGTGAAGCGCGGGTTTTCCACGGCGAAGGGGAAACACAGCCAGCCGCCCTCGGGGTGTTTATCGGCGGTCTTGTCCGCGACCTGCCACTCGACGTCCACCCACGCGGCGCGGCGCGGGAAGGTGAAGGTCAGGCGATGACCCTTGGCGAGTCCTTTGGAATCCGCTGCGGTTAGAACGGCACGGTCCTCGGTGGCGGACCGCTCGACGCGGATTTTCCAACCGCCGGGAGTGGAGGCGAGATAGGGAACCTGCTCGGCGGACGGCATGCCGGGTTTGCCGATGTCATTGAGGCCCCAGCCGCCATGCAAGCGTGAGTATTTGTAGAAAAAGCGGTCGAAGACTTCCTTGGTGCTGAACCGTTCGTGGAGGAACTGGCCGAGCGCGTATGGGCTGGTTTGGTCGGCGAGTTCGCGGCCGGTGGATTTTTCGATCAGGGATGAAATGGCCCCGCGCCCGAGATCGAAGGTGGCTTTGAAGAAAGGGGTTTCGAGGGTGGTGGCATCAGCGGACAGAGCCGACTGATCCAACTGATTGGACGGATCCACCAGCGTGAGATAACCGGACGCGGGAACGTCTTTCGCGAAGTAGCGTTTCCCTCCCGCCTCGACGATTCCGGAGCGTTTCCACGGCAGCGGGTTGTAAACCACGACGGAGCCCTCCTTCGCTTTTACGTTGGAGGCGAGCAGTGCCATGCGGGATTGCAGGGCGGGCGTGACGATTTTCTCCGCGTTGAACGCGTAATCGCGGTGATCCTGATAGGACTGCATCCACTTGCGCTTGGAGCCGCGCGGGGTCTTGGTGTAGTCGCCATCGGCGGGGATGGGTTCCTTTTCCATCGCCTCCAGCCACTTTTTCCAATCCGCGCCATACTGGCGGCGCGGGCCGTATTCGGCGTTCATGCCCCAGGTGTGCTCGCCATAGAGCAGACTCTGTTCGTAAGCCTTGGCAAGCGGGGCGGCCAGCGGCGAAGGACCCAGCCCCCAGAGCCGGAGCTGGGTGTCCAAGCCATCGAGCGCGGGTTCGAGGGCCTGGGTATTGCGGTGGCTCTTGGTGGCTTCGGGATTGGAAAGAAGACCGTGGATCCAGGTGTCCGGCATATCGCCACGGATGACCGGGAGGTCCGGCTTCTCCGCCAGGATCGCCCGGGCGAAATCATCCAGCGTGCCGAAGTGGACATTCACACCGGGCATCGAGGTGGCGAGCTGTTGGCGCATTTTCTCCACTTCTTGCGGAGCTGGCGGGCCGTGGTTGTCTCCAGCGGCGATCATGGCGAGATAGTTTTTCGCGGGCCAGTTAGAGGGTGGCGTGAGGCTGCTGCCATAATCGACGGTGTAACCGCAAAGCACGCGCGAACCGTCGGCACCCTGCCACCAGAACAGGTGCGGCACGCGCGGGAACTGGCTGGCGGGATTGCAGCCGAGGTGGAGGAACTTCACTCCCGCGTGATCCAACAATGTCGGCATGATCCAACTGTGCGATGGCACGTCGGTCATTTTCGCAGCGACGGGCAGCGGACGACCGTAGGTGCGGGCAATGTGGCTGGAGTGGCCGAGACTGCGCACGAGACTCTCCAGATCGAGCGACTCGGTGTGGGTGGAGGATGAAAGCGCGTGAACGGCCAGGGCTCCCTCCCTGACGGCCTGTTCGATTTTCAACTTGCGGGCCGGGTCTTGCTTGGGGCCGAGAATCACCGCGTCCAGCGGCCAACCGGGAACCGTCCAGACGAAGCGCTTGTTGGCCGGCAGTTCCCGGTTTTTCTCCATCACGGCGAGCGACTTCTCCATCATCTCCACCCGGTAACGCTCGAAGACATTCTCCGCTTGGTCGGTAAAGCCGATGTCGAAATGACTTTTGATGACCACCCAGACGTCGGTGACCGTGGTGGGTTCCGCAACGGTGGCGTCGCCCGCTTTCGGGAGCGTGGCGGCGGTGTGGACATCGATCTCGGAAAAGAGTGTGTGGGTCCAGACCGGGTTGGATTGTTTCGGCGAGTAGGTGGGCTGGATCTCGAACTTGAGGAAACGGAAATCGCCGAGATTCCCGTTCGTGTCGGTGATGCTCGTGCCGTGCTGGCCGTTCCACGCCTCTCCGGTTTTGTTAGGGCGGGTGTCCACATCGGCGATCTTGACCCACTGGTTTTCCGTGGCCGCGCCGTAGAGCGTGTAAATCTGCGGCCCGCGGGCACCCTGATCGTCGGGAAATTCGTGCCACGAATAGGTGTTGATGGCGGCGACGGGTTGCGATTTGCCGAGGTCGATCACGAGCGTGCCGACACTGGCGAAAAGCGCGCATTGCATCAGATCCTTCGGGTTGGCGGGCAGTTTACCATTTACCAGCACGTCGGGACGGGCGCTGGCGTTATCGAGGGCACCCGCAGTCACGGAGATCAGGGCGTCTTGTGCAACATCGGATTTCGACGGACCGGGGATGGATTTGAATTTCCACGCGGGATCCGCCGGATTGAGCTGCTCCGTCTTGACGACGGGCGCGGCCACGAGCGCGGAGTGGGCGGCGAGCAACGCCGAAATGGTGAGGGCTGGGAGTTTCATGCTAGATCTGGAAATGGGTTTTCAAAAATCAAAAAGCGCCTGGAGTCGTGAACCGCGATGGATACGGATTCAACGGTCGTCTTTTCGATACTCAGTTGACGAAATATCAATACTCGTTGCGCGACGACCACTGGATTTACCATCCCTGATGGCCATCAGAAGCACCAAATCACCGCCAACGTATCGGAATACGCATAAGCTTGGGAAGGAAGATGGCTAACCAGTAGAGTAGAAAGCAGTAATTGCTCACCTTGCGGGTGAATAGCGATTTTTCCAACCTCTTCAAAATCAGCGTCATCAGTGAAATCAGTGGTTGCCATCTTCCGTTCCAGTCTAACTGGCATGCCCGGGACCCGAAGGACAGTCCGCTGGGAATTCAGGCTGTGACTAATTCTTACCCGCGATTTTCGCCGCGGTGGCGGCGTCCACGATGAAGGAGCCGGTATCGACCGACTTCGGTTTTTCACCGGCGGCGATTTGATATTCGAAGACTTTGACCGGTTTTTCGCCGGCCACCTCGGACATCAGATACACGCGGATGGTCATCACTTCCTTGCCGGTGCCGCCCTTGAGTTTTTTCACCGTGTATTGCACCTCGTTCGTTCCATCCACGGCGCCGCCGATCACGACCTCCGCCTCTTTGGCGTTGGCGAAACGATGGCGGCTGATCTTGTTGATTTGCACCTCCACCTCGCGGCCCGGGCAAAACACGTAAACCTTGGCGATGTATTTGGCGGTTGGCGCGGCGATGGGCGTCGGCGGAATCTTGCCGCCGGGCTGGGCTTCCGGGGTTTCCTTCAGGTATTTGAGGTTTCCGGCGGCCAGTTCTTTCCGGACGGCGGGCAGGGCCACGAGATTGACGTAGTCCGCGCGATCATAAAGCCAGCCGCCGTTGCCTTTGACGAAGGAAAGAACGAGCAGGTTGTCGGTCGGCTCCCCGCCCACGCCGAAGTCAACTTTTCCGAAATAAGACGCCTTGGCGGTGGGGCCGTTCTGCTTGGCCTCAAGGAAACGCAGCCCTTGGAGCGATGGTGGCGGCGCGGGCAACTGAAAGACCGCTGCGGGAAACGGCAGCTTTTCCGAGACGATCCGGTTGCGGACCTCGACCCGGCGATGCTCGGCGGTCACGCGCTGCCAGATGGACGGATCGCGCCGGATCATCGCCTCCCGCCAGGCGCTGTAGGTCGTTTCCAATGCCGGACGCAGGTTGTCCTGAGCCGCCGCCACGGAGGCGAATACCAGCGATGCCGCGAAAATCATTCGATTCATGCGCGAAACGATTGGACAAGACAGGCCATCCCACAACAAACAAATTGCAGGTCGGGTCCGATTGGACGCGGCAGGGTTCGAGCTATGAGTAGTATTTTGCAAAAAGTGGCGCCGATTGGTGAGGCGCGGGATCGGGAGATTCTGAAGGATGCGGCCACCTACGTTTACGAGCAACGCCCGGAAGGCGACGTTCTGGCGCATCTTTTCTTCCCGGAAAAAGACTCCGGAGTCCCCCGCCCCGCCGTTGTTTTTTTCCACGGCGGCTTTTGGGACTCCCCCACGCCGACGCAGTTCGTCCCTCACTGCCTGCACTTCGCCGCCCGCGGCGCGGTGGCGGTGGCGGCGGAAACCCGGACCTCGGCGAAACACCGCACCGGTCCGCTGGAGGCAATCGAGGACGCCCGCGCGCTGATCCGCTGGTTGCGCTCGAATGCCGATACCTTCAATCTCGATCCGGCGAAAATCACCATCGGCGGTGCCGCCGGCGGCGCTTATCTCGCCCTGCTCGCCAGCATGCCGAAGCCGAAAAACCTGCCTCCGGTGGATGGCATCGATTGCTATCCGCAGGCTTTGATCCTGTTCAGCGCGCTGGTCAACACGGCGACCAAGGGCACCACCGCGTTCGAGCGTTTTCCCGACGCCAAGACGGCCAAGCGCCTGAGCCCCACCAACCTGGCCCGCCGCAAGCTGCCGCCGATGCTTTGTTTCCACGGCAAATCCGACCGGATCACCCCGTTCGACGAGGTTGAAAAATTCCGCCGCCGCCTGCGCTGGCGCGGAAATTCCTTCCAGTTGATCGACTTCGAGCGGTCGGATCACAGCTTTTTCAACTTCAACGTCAGCCACAAAAACTTCGAGCTCACCATCGGCGCGGCGGATCGATACCTGGTTGACCGCGGTTTGCTGCCGCCCGAAGAAAATCCGGAGGATTTCTGAAAAATCAGGAGCGGCGGAATGCGTCCACCGCGCCCATGGGAAGCCAATGAGGTGAGCGCGGCGCTTTTCATGACCCTCTCATGGATGGGGGTGATCGGATATCGCCTCTCCTTGTTTTCAGCCAGCCGCTGGAGTTTCTTTGGCTTCACCGGAACAGTTCCTGCTTGGCAATCCGCCCGGTCTGTCGTTTATTCCGCCGTCTTCGTCCCGGGCATTCCCGGGGCGCTTTTCCTGAATTTCTGATGAACGCGTTTTACCACTCAAGCACCCCCTTGGTTGCGGATTCCCTGCACCGCCTTTCTCAAGAACACGACAACTGCGGCATGGGCGCGATCGCCCATCTCAAGGGAAAACGCAGCCATCAAATCTTGGATCACGCGCTGACTTCCGTCTGTTGCATGACTCACCGCGGTGCCGTGGATGCCGACATGAAGACCGGTGACGGCTCCGGCGTGCTGACTCAAATCCCCTTCCCGCTTTTCAAGAAAGAAGCGGAAAAACTCGGTCACTCCATTGAAAATGAAGGTGATCTGGCTGTCGCTGTGTGTTTTTTCCCGAGTGACAATGCCGCCGCGATCGCGGAAATCAAGACGCTGGCCGCCGAGGTCACGGACAAGCGCGGCATCGCCCGCATTGGCTGGCGCGAGGTGCCGGTCGATGTCGATGCGCTGGGAAAAATCGCCCTCGCCAGTCGTCCGCAGATCGAGCATTTGCTGCTGCTCCGCCCCGCCGGAATGGATGCGGATCAATTCGAGCGTCAGCTTTACCTCTGCCGCCGCGAGATCGAGCACCGCACCAAGGAGATTCAGGGCTTTTACATGCCCTCTTTCTCCAGCCGCCTGATCTCCTACAAGGCGCTCGCCATGCCGGCGGCGCTGCGGGCGTTTTATCTGGATTTCGCCAATCCCGACTACGAAATCGCCATCGCGCTCTATCACCAGCGATTCTCCACCAACACCTTCCCCGCCTGGCCGCTCGGCCAGCCGTTCCGGATGATGTGCCACAACGGCGAAATCAACACCGTGGAAGGCAACCGCAACTGGATGA
>CAYXZE010000100.1:0-8359 GCA_964469395.1 uncultured Luteolibacter sp. | reverse complement strand
GCGCCCAGACGAGCGGCATGCCATCGGGGCAGATCAGGTCGAACCGGCGCATGGATTCGCCGAACTCCGGATCCGTGCGGGCCAGCGCGGCGACATGGGTGTTCGCGGCTTCCACCGCATAGGCCCGGTCGTTTTCCCGCGCACGCTCGAGAATCCATGCCACGGCTCCGGCATAGTTGGTCGCCGCCACGGGCAGGCCGATGATGGGAACGGTTTTCAAGCGGGGGAATGGTGCCGGTTAGAGGCTGGCGGCAAAACAAGGAGGGGCGATATCCGATCGCCCGTCCATGAGAGGAGAATGGCAAGTGCTTTGCTCAGCTCATTGGCATTTCCATGGGCACGGCGGACGGATTCCGCCGCTCCTTGGGGTTTCGCGCGTTCCTTTCTCAACTTTTCAGACAGCCTCTTAAACCTTGCAGAACGGCTCCACGGCGCGGAGGTCGGGAGTGGTGGCGAGCGCCTGGTCGCGGAGCGCCGGACTCTCAAACAGATAGAGCGCGTAACCGCCGTGGCCGCCGCCGCAATATTTCCGGGCGAACGCGCCGGGGATTTCCGGCAGCGGGTCCATCCCTTCCGCGAGCTGGGTGGCGTGGAAAAGGGCTATGCCTTCCGCAAGGCGGCGCGGATCCGCGTGCAGCACGCCTTCCCGGGCGGCCCGGGAGCTGCGGGCGATGCCGTCATAGTCACGGGAAAAATTCGCCACACCGGGCGTGTCGTGCGATTTACCGGTCCAGAGGATGGCGAGCAGACCCGTTAGAAAATCCCCGTTGCGCTTGAAGTCCAGCACCGGCTCGGAGCCCGAGCGCCAGACGCAGAGACCGGTCTCCCGGATCACCGCCGGGTCCTGCCAGCCGACGCCGAGGTCGAGTTCCGACGCGAAGCTGTCGCGCCCGTTCAGAAGCGCCCACGCGCCACTGCCGCCGAGACCGGCTTCTCTTTCATAGGGCCACTCGCGCAGGGAAACGAGCGGGGAAATGGAGCAGTTCACGATGAACTCGCCGGGGCGTGAAAACCGCGGCACATCGAGCCAGCCGCCCGCGAAATCGACACGCAGGGGCGCTTCCGTCGGAGCCTGGACCCAGCGCACGATCGAGCTGGTGGACACCGGTTCGAAGCGCGGCGGGGTTTTGGGCAGAAGCGTGTATTGCGCGCCGACGCGGGCGCAGAGCTCGCGTTTCACGTCGCCGTATTTGTCATCCTCCGTGACGATCAGGAAGTCCGGGCGGATGCGCAGGAAATCCTCCTCGAAGTCGAGCCCTTCCTTGTGTCCGGTGGTGATGATCACCTCGTCGATCATGCGCAGCCCTTGCAGCAGGACCCGCTTGTGCTCGTCCGGAATCGAGGGCTTCCGGCGTTTGTGATGCCACAAAACCTCGGCGGAGGCGAAAGATACTATCAGATAGTCTCCCAGCGCGCGGGCCTCCTCGAAAAACTGGAGATGCCCGGCGTGGAGGATGTCATAGCAGCCGGAAACGAAGACTTTTTTCATGAAATTTGAATAGTGGGAGGTGGAAGATGATGTGTGATTTTAGTAATGATAGCGCGCCTGGGCGAAGAGGATTTGATCGTGTTTTACTCGATAGACCAGGCGGTGTTCCTGGGTGATGCGCCGCGACCAAACGCCCGGCCCGAGGTGGCGGAGCGGTTCGGGCTTGCCGATGCCATCGGCAGGATCGCGGCGGATGGATTCGACCAGTTCGAGGATGCGCAACGCAATTCTCCGGTCCGTGGCCACCCAGTGGGCGAGGTCTTCGAGAAACTCGCGGTCGAAGACGAGGCTCCGTTCATCCGGCTTCATGTGGTGCCGATTTTTTCGGCCAATTCATCCAGCGAGAGTTCCTGGCCCTGGCCTTGTTCGAGCCGGTTCAGCGCGCCTAACAATCGACGGGCATTGGCGGGGGAGCGGAGCAGATGGGCGGTTTCCAAAAGCCCCTGCCATTCACAGGCGGGCAGGAGCACGACGGACTCATGGCCGCGCCGGTCGATCACCACCGGCTCGCGGGTGGAAATGGTTTCGTCCCAGACGCTGGCCAAGCGGTCACGCGCTTCAGTGTAAGAAATCGTGGTCATGGCTCAATCAATCATTGAACAGGTTTCCTGTCCAATGAAATGCTGGCGTTACGGATTCGCGCCGTAGCGGGCGATGAGCCGGTCCGCCTCGGCCAGGGCCATGCCGGTGACCTGATCCATGTTATAATAGCGGTAGGTCGCGAGGCGGCCGATGAAGCTGGTGGCCGGTTCGGCGGCGGCGAGCGCGGCGTAGCGCTGATAGGCGGCGCGGGCCTCGGGAGCCGGGACGGGGTAAAATGGCTCGCCACCCGGCGCCCAGTCCTTGGGGAACTCGCGGATGATGGTGCTGGCGCCGATCTGCTGGCCGGTCGCGTGTTTCATCTCGACGATGCGGGTGAAGGGCGTTTCCGCGTCCGGGTAGTTCACTTGCAGCGCGGGTTGCCAGAAGCCGGGCTTTCCGGAAACCGCCTCCCGACCTAACAATTGCTCGGCGGAGAAGGATTCCGGCTCGAAGCGCAGCGAGCGGTAGGGCAGCGCGCCGAAACGGCGGCCGTAGAATTCATCGATCGCGCCGGTGAAGATGAGGTGCTTGTGTTTCCAGCGGGCGCGGGCTTCGTGGAAATCGACGCCGAGATGCAGTTCCACGCCGGGCGAGGCGTCGAGCATCGTTTCAAAAAGCGCGGTGTAGCCCTGCTTGGGCAGCGCTTGGAAGGATTCTGATAGATAGCGGTCGTCGCGGTTGGTGCGGATGGGGATGCGGCCGCAGACGGAGGCGTCGAGATCGCGCGGATGGCGCTTCCATTGCTTGAGCGTGTAGCCCTCGAAAAACAGCTCGTAAAGCTCGCGGCCGACTTGGGAGACGATCACTTCCTCGGAGTTTTCCGGCTCCGCGACGGGAATGCGCTTTCGCTCAAGCCAGGCGGCGAACTCGGCGGTGCTCGATGGCCGCCCGAGATACTCCTCGAAGGTGTTGAGATTGATCGGAAAACTCCAGTAGCGGCCGCGGGTGTGGCTTTTGATCGTGTAGTTGACGTGATGCCAGTCGGTGAACCTTGATAGATATTCGACAATTCGCGGCGAGTTCGTGCGGAAATAATGCGGGCCGTAGCGGTGGATACGCACGCCCGCCGCATCGATGCCGTCGCAGGCGTTTCCTCCGGAATGGTCGCGGCGATCCACGACCACGCATTTCCATCCGGCCATTGAAAGCCGCTCGGCGATGACCAACCCGGAAAAACCGGCGCCGATGATCAGGAAATCGGTGGATGAATCAGCTTCCAAAGGACGAGTGAAATCAAAGTGACCGTTTCAAAACGAACGCGCTCCCCACGCTGCCGCCCTTGGTCGATCCCTCCGGAGCGGAGGGAAACCTGGGCGAAGGATTCAAGAAAGATGGATGGCCGACACCATGGCGGCTGCCGGCGCGAAGCGGTTTTTACGGCATGGGCCGCCGGGGCAGGAGGATGGAAAACAAATCCATGTCCACCGCTTGCGGCGATCCTAGGAATTCGAGGAGAATTTTCACCCGCTCGGTGGCGGACGGGACGGAGACGACGGTTCCCTGCATGCCTTGGAACGGACCGTGGGCGACTTCCACTTCATCGCCGATTTCCAGCGTCGGGCTGAGGGTGACGAGTTCGTCATGTTCGGCCCCCTTGCGGTTGAGGATTTCGTTTTTCAGGGCTTCCACGAACGACTCCGGCACCGCGGGGATTTCGGTTCCGAAGCGCACGAGACCGCGGACACCCTGGCAGAACATGACCGCCCGCTCCATTTCGGAAATGCTGAACTTCGCCAGCACGTAGCCCGGAAACATCGGCTCCACCCACCAGATTTTCCCGCGCCGGGTGGCCTTGCGGTAGCGCAGGCGCGGGCAGAAGACCTCGATGCCTTCCATTTCACGCAGATGGCCGGCGGCGATGTGTTCGCGCTTCGTCTGGCAGCGGACGCAGAACCATTCCGGCGCTTTAAATTCAGATGAGTTCATTGGCCGAGGATTTTTTGAAGAACCGGAAGCACCCGCCCCCCGCTGCGCATCCAGGTTTCGAGCCGTTCCACGCGCTCATTCAGGAACTTCCGCCGCGCCGGATCGTCGATCTCCCGGGCGGTTTCCGCAAGGCGGGTGATTTTGGTTTTTCCGCTCTCCAAATGCGGGCGGATTTGCTCGCGGATGAAGCCGCCGGCCAGACGCTTGAGCTCGATCGCGGGCTGGTAATAAGTCCGGCGGTCGGCTCCGCCGTTGGTTTCGCGGACCGCGCCAAGCCCCTTGAGCGTCCGCAGTCCCTGGCTCGCGGACCCCTTGCTGATTTGAAGACGCCTCACCAAATCGTCCAGAGACAGCGCGTCCTGCGAAATGAAAAGCAGGCCGTAAATCTCCCCGATCGATCGCGGCAGCCCGAGAACGCGGACTCCATCCACGAAAAAATCGACCACTTGGCGTTCCAAGGGGTCCAGCTCATATTGATCTCCAGCCAGCAGATCGTCCATGCGTCCCGGAACGTATGGAGGATCCGGCATTGTTCAAACTAAAATGAACCGGGATCCGCCCCTGTGAAGATTCCCGAGATTTCCCGGTTGACACCCTGAAATCCGGTCCCTAGGTTGCCGCCCCCTTCGCACACGCCATGTGTCCGGAGCCATTTTTATCCAAGCACATGAAGACGTTTTCCGCCAAGCCGCATGAAGTCGAGCGCAAGTGGTATGTGATCGACGCCAAGGGCAAGGTCCTCGGCCAAGTCGCCGTGGAGGCCGCACGCCTCCTGCGCGGCAAGCACAAGCCAATTTTCACCTCCCACGTTGATACCGGCGATTTCGTCGTCGTAATCAATGCCGACCAGGTTCTCCTGACCGGCGCCAAAGAGACGTCCAAGATCTACACTCGTTTCTCGGGTTATGTCGGCGGCCAAAAAGTCGAGACCCCGCGCACTGTCCGTGAGCGCCGTCCGATCCTTCTCGTCGAGCGCGCCGTCTGGGGCATGCTCCCGAAAACCCGCCTCGGTCGCGCCCAATTCGGCAAGCTCAAGGTTTATGCCGGTGAAAGCCACCCGCACGAAGCCCAGGCCCCCGTCGCCCACGCCGTTCGCTAATCCCATCCATTTTCCAAAATGACCGCTACAACTACCCAAAGCGCCACCGGCCGCCGCAAAACCGCTGTCGCCCGCGTCTGGATGACCGAAGGCACCGGCCAGATCACCATCAACGGCCGCACTTTCGAGGAATACCTTCCGACCATCGAGCTGCAAAACGCCGTGCTCGCACCGTTCCTCGCCGTTTCGCTCACCAACAAGTTCGACCTCAACGTGGTCGTCAAGGGCGGCGGCAAACAGTCCCAGGCGATCGCGATCCGCCACGCGGTTTCCCGCTCGCTCACACAATTGGATCCCGAGCACCGCAAAACCATCAAGCCGCTCGGCTACCTCACCCGCGACCCGCGGATGAAGGAACGGAAAAAGCCAGGTCAACCGGGTGCCCGCGCGCGCTTCCAGTTCTCCAAGCGTTAATCTTTCTGGATTTCACAAAAACCGCATCCCTCACGGGATGCGGTTTTTTGTTTTTCAGGAAGACTGAAGACACAAGAAAAGAAGATGGCCGTCCCCTCTTCCTCTTTTCTTCTGTCTTCCAGTCTTGCGTCTTGCGTCTTGCGTCTTTGACTCTCAAACAATCTTCATCCGCGCCAAGTCCTGCGTATCGATCAACCCCACCGGCTTGCCGTCCGCATTCATGACCACGATGTCGTCGATCCGGTTTTCCCCGGTGGTTTTGAGCACCTCCACGGCGAGCGCGTCGGCCTGCACGGTGATCGGGTGCCGGGTCATGAGGCTCGCCACGGGTTTGTCGCCCACTTGCGGATCGCTGCGAAAACTCCGGGCGAAGTCACCGTGAGTGAAAATCCCGGCGAGAGTGCCATCGGCCTTGAGAATCAGGCACGCCCCGGCGCGGGCATGGTTCATCGCATCCAAGGTGGCGAAAACATTGGCATCCTCCGCCACCGTAGGCAGATCGATATCCGCGCGCATGATGTCGGAAACCCGCGTGAGCAAGGCCCGGCCAAGCGAGCCGCCGGGATGGAAGCGTGCGAAGTCTTCCTCCGTGAACCCCCGCGACTCCAGCAACACCATCGCCAGCGCGTCGCCCATCACCAGCATCGCGGTGGATGAGGAGGTGGGGGCCAGATTCAGCGGACACGCTTCCCGCGCCACCGAGGTGTCCAGTGTCACCTCGCTGAAACGGGACAAGGTGGAGTCCGGCTTACCGGTCAGCGCGATGACTTTCACGTTGAAGCGCTTGATGAACGGCAGCAAATCGAGCAGCTCGCGGGTTTCGCCCGAGTAGGAAAGCGCCAGCACCGCATCACCGTCGGAAAGCAGGCCGAGATCGCCGTGCAGGGCGTTTTGAGAATCCAGAATCACGGCGGTGGCTCCGGTCGAATTGAGCGTCGCCGCGATTTTAAGGCCGACATTTCCTGATTTCCCCACGCCGACCACGACGATCTTGCCGCGATGTTCGAGCGTGTGGTGGAGGATTTTAATGGCCTCGATAAAGTTCTCGTTCAGGCGATCCGCCATGCGGCTCAGGCCGTCAATTTCGATCTCAATCACGGAGCGGGCACGCGCCAAGTAGTTCATGGCTCCATCACAAACCCAGAACCACGGGCTTTGCAAGTGATCCATCCCAAAAAACCGCCCCCCTCAAAGTGCGGTCTCGCAATCTCCGCCCAACCCGCCAGACTTCCCCTTATGAAAACCCTGCTCGCCTGCTGGCTTCTCGGCGCCTCCGCCATCGCCTCCACCATCACCGTGGTTCCCGTTTTCGAACCGTTGAGCCTGCACGGCACGGATGGCGACGAGGCGATTTCGGAAATCGGCGAGGCCCTGCAAGCCTCCGTCATGTCCCGCCCCATGGCCCTCACCGGCGCTTTTCCCGAAAATCTGGTGGACGCCATCCGCAGTCCGCACCTGATCCCGACCAACCATCCGAACTACAAGGTCCAGGAAACCAACCTGCTGGTGCTCTGCAACGTCGGAATCAGCGGTGAAATGATCGACAGCGTGCTCACCGTGAAACTGAACGTCGCTGAATTGGCCATCCCGGCGGATGTCGATCTAACTTCCCGCCAGATCCTGAAACTCGCGATCATCGCCCTCCGCAAAACCCTCGAACCCTATCAGCGTCCGCAAACCCAGCCACTGACGGTGTCCGTAATCATCGACGGTGCCGACGACGCCAAGGCCAGCCTGCGCGACCTTGCCGCCAAGTTCGTCATCGGCGAACCCGCCCCGGCAAATTGACGGCCCAGTCCGTTCCTGCGATGAATCCCGGCCATGAATCCGCTTCTCAAAATTTCCCTGAGCCTATCGCTTGCCGCCCTTTTCGTCTCCTGCGCCGCGCCATCCACCGGCTCCTCCTCGGGGCGCGATGTTTACGGCCACCGACCGGGACCCAAGGGCTTCAAAACCGTGATTATCGACGCTGGCCACGGCGGCAAGGACAGCGGCGCGACCAGCCGCCACACCGGGCAGCGGGAAAAAGATCTCGCGCTCGATACCGCCAAACGCATCCGCACCGCGCTGGAGCGTGATTTCAGAGTCATCCTGATGCGCTCGGACGACACGTTCGTGGATCTCGACGAGCGCGTGACCCGGGCCAACCGGTTTGGCGGCGCGGTGCTCGTCAGCATGCACTATAATAGCGGCCCGTCCCATATCCGCGGCCCAGAGACTTACTATTGGCGCGTGGACAGCCACGGTCTGGCCACCCGGCTCCAGCGGGCGATGGCCCAGGCAAGTCCTGCGGAAAATGCCAATCGCGGCCTAGTCCGCCGCCGGATCCGCCTCACCCGCAACCCGGAAATCCCCTGCGTCCTGCTAGAAGGCGGCTATCTCAGCAACCCTGCGGAAAGCCGCCTCATCAGCGACGCGGGCTATCGCCAGAAGCTCGCCAATGCCATCGCCGCCGCCATCCGCACCCAGGCCGCCATCGGCGATGCCGGCACCGGCCCGCTGCCCCGCCCGATCAACGCCCCGCCGAGCCGGCCAACGGACGCGAAGGAGTAAAAAACAGTTAGTTTCACCCACAAATCAGAAATCAACAATCCACAATCATCAATCGTCAATCGTCAATGAATCCCTCCGAAGAAGCTGACAAAATCATTTTGAAGACAAAATCATTGAAGCCCACCCAATGATTTTGTCCCGAATGATTCTGTCAAAAACTCTTCCTTCGCGGTTGAATCATTGAACAGGAGGAAACTGAGGAAACAGAGAAAGAAGGCCGGGAAGAGTAATGACAGAATCATTGATCCTAGAAGGGAAGATGGCTAACCACGGAATACACGGAATACACGGAAAAA
>CAYXZE010000099.1:0-8414 GCA_964469395.1 uncultured Luteolibacter sp. | reverse complement strand
ACACCAGCCCGATTTTCTCTCTCAAACTAAGCCATCCTGTGGGATGGCTGTGAACCTATTGTTACACCTACTATTGCAATAGCCAAGGCAACGGCGACGAGAACTCCATTAAATTTTTTTCTTGTTATAAATGACATGAATTAGGTGTGTTTTCAGTTCCGCACAACTAAAGGACCGCAACTAAAGGCCTGTCCCTTTGAAAATGGATTTCTTGGCGCTCATGGGTTGGGAAAATTCTGCGCGGGCAAAATAAAATCCCGCGCGTCGCGCACAACCTAGAAAGCCAGCCTTCCGGCGGCAAGTCGGAAGAATGCGAAGCCCCCGAGAGCCTGCCGCCTGAATGAGCTCGATTTGCCGGGCAGAGAGCGGAATCCACTTTCGCAAACAAGTGGCGGGCACGCGGAAAATGGCGGGCACGCGGAAACGACCTTCAATTCAGACGATTCCTTTCCGCAGGTCCCTCAGACTCCACAAAACCGGGTTTGCCGGAGCCGCCGAGCCCTTCAGCTTCCTCGCACCATCCTTTCGCTTTGGCCCGAATCTCTCACGCGCCTTGGCAAACGCCTCATTCACGAAACTCCTGCTGCCGATCACCGCACCATCCGTGAAATAGCGGATCCGGCAACGCAGCATCTTGCCCAAAGGAATTTCTCCATCCTCCCCGCGTTCTTGCTCGGCCTCCGCCCTGGAGATCCCTTTCCGCAGGGTTTTCGTGACCGTTTTCCCATCCCGCCCGGTGCTTTCCGATGATTTTTCAACCGCTCCGGCCATCAGCAGTTTCCGGTATTCCCGTGAAACTCCGCTGTTCCATAAATCCGCATCCGCGCTCATGCCCTGGTGCGCCCGCAAAGCCCTCACCAGACCGGCCCGCGCCGTTTTTCCATTCCCCTTCGCGCCGCCGCCGGGATGGGGGCGGGCTGGGTGATTTTGATTCGAGAATTGGGTCCGGTCAGATCTGTTTTTCCGGTGTGGCTTTGACGGCTTTGTTGGGGGTCTTCTTTTTGAGTTCGGCTGGATGGATGTCCTGCATGCGCATGTCGTAACGCTCACAGAGTTGTTTGGGAACCCCCACGGCTTTTGCGCAGTCTTTCCATTTTTTGACGGCAGCGGAGACTTGAAGGATGATCGGGTCCGGGTCGGTGATTCCGTGTTCGTTCGCCAATTCCCTGAGGATAGAAAGCGGGATTTTCTCGCTCTTGATTTGAAGCACCGATGTGGATCGCATATCGGGCTGCATGCGTAGTCTGCTTGGCGTGAGATCGTAGGCCGGGCTGATTTTCCAATCTCCAGAGGCATCGAGAAGAAATGCGTGGTTTTTGGCGTGGTCGTCGGAATTTCCCGAAAAGACGTTGAAAACGGCCCGTGTGAAAACTTGGCGAACCTGTTCAGGGTCGTTAGTAAGGATGTTGGTGAGCGCCAGGAGATCGGTGTAATCGAGATCCAAGGCGTTGTAATCCCGTTGGAGCATTCCGGCGGCGGTATGCATGTGGACGCGATGCCATTGGGTTCCTACTAGCTGACGGTCGAATCGAAGAACTGCGAAATGGGAATGTAGCTTTCCGTTGGGGGTCTTTGTCCGGATAAGTTTGGTTTCAGGCATGGTGACTCCGGCGAGCCGGGCCATGTTGGCGCATGCTTCTTCGATCAGGCCACGGAACTCGTCGGGTTTGGTATCGAATTTGAGAAGCCACGGCTGAAAATCCGCAGGCATATCATGATAGTCGAAACCAGCAAGCCTCCGCATGGCGGGGGCTGAGGCCGGGTTCTCGGAGGACAAACTCTTATGGATGGCGAGTAGCATTTTGGGGCGCATGCCGCCGGCGGAGCCTCCGGAATCGTCGAGCGCGTCCATAATGGAGGACTCAAGATCATCCTCAATACCGGAAGCGAGCATGGCTGCTTGCGTACAATAGAGGTCGAGTTCGTCGCTGGAAATCGGGCCGGAGGTGGTTTTGTGTGTGGATGCGGGTCTATAGGAGAACGCGCCCATACACCGGTTTCCACGGTGGCAGAGGATTTCGAGTGGGTCGAGATCGTCTGACAAGGATCCGGTGAATTTTTCGATGAGCTTCATCCCCCATTTGTCGGGCAGGCTGTCATAAAAGGGACCAGGCATGCCTCTGAACTCATTTCTCAGGCCGAGATCTTCGACGTAGGCCGGGGATCGTGGATCGGTAAGGGAGATCGGAACGACACCGTTTTCAAGCGGGAGATAGCCAGGGGAGATTTCAATACCCAAGGGGATCCACTCGGCGTCGTAAGCGAAATAGAGGTTGCCTTCGTTTCGGGCGAACGTCCCGACCTTGACGTTGTCACTCTGAATACCCCGGCAGGGCACATGCCAGAAAACATCGCATTGGTCGATGGGTGGGATCGGTTTCATGCCGGGTGTTTTTTATCAAAGAGTCCGCCAAGACGGGGTTTGCGGATATGGGTGGGCAGGCCATTTCCTGTTTTGGCTCTTGCTGCGGCAAGGACTTCTCCGATGGTTTTGTAGGGCGATGTATTGGGGCGTAAGCTTTTGATCCCTTGTGTCACCATTCCGGTGGCGGCGGGGTGGATTTTCAGACTGGCATTCAAAACCGATGTCAGGACGAGGTAGCGGTCGAGCGGAATCTGCCCCAGTTGCTCGCAACGGCGAATGGCCGTGATTGGAACACCGCTTGTTTTTGCCAAATCAGCTTGGGACAAGCCCTGCTCTTTGCGCAATAGGGCGATTTGTCTGCCGAATTCTTTCGGGTCGGTAGTGCTCACATGGGAGTAATTAACCAAATATGGGTAATATCAAGAATTATTCATGCAAGTTGGAAGGTTGACCGGCGCAAGTCGGTCGGCCTGGAACACTTTCCGACGTATCCGTCAGCATCGAACCACTTGCCGCCGCTATTGCGGATGTGCGAGGTGATGTTCTCGAGCCGGCGCGGACTCTTGAGAGCCTTGAAGAAGTGGCCGGGTCAGTCCGGGCGCTTTTTACGCCCCTCGTCCGAAGCCCCGCGCTTTTTGCCGGGTTTCGGGTTTCCGAGTAGCATTTGGGTTTCCAGCGTGTTCAACGCCGCCCACGCGCCGGGCTCCAGATCGCCGAGCCACAAGGCACCGATGCGCACCCGCATCAGCTTGGTCACTTGGTAGCCGAGCGTTTCGAACATCACCCGGATCTGGCGTTTCGCGCCGTGGTCGAGCACCACCTTGAGACGGCGGGAGGAAAGTCGCTCGATGGCCTTGGCCTTGAGTTTGCCCTCGGTGGTGAAAACACCTTCGAGAAATTGATCGAGGTGGGAGTTCTCGAACGCCTGGTTCGAGGTGACGAGGTATTCCTTTTCGATCGATTTCGACGGGTGCATCAACTGCTGCGAGAGATCGCCGTCGTTGGTCAGAATCAAGAGGCCTTCCGAATCCATGTCCAGTCGGCCCACGTGATGCAGCGCGTGCAGCGAGGCGGGCAGCAGCGAGTAAATCGTTTCCCGGCCCAGCTCATCCTCCCGCGTGCAGACGAAGCCGCGCGGCTTGTGGAAGGCCACGATCATCACGTCGCGCGGGGCGACGCGCCTGCCATCGACCTTCACGTGGTCGCCCGGGACGATGCGGGTGCCCATGTTCACGCACGGGCTGCCATTCACCTCCACGCGGCCAGCCTTGATGAGTTCATCGCAGGCGCGGCGGGAGCCCACGGCGCAGGAGGCGAGGTATTTGTTGAGGCGGGTGCCGTCGTTGGTTGCCATGGGAGTAAATGCAAAAGGCGCGAAACCCGGTGGGATCCGCGCGTTTTAGAAAATGGGGAAAGCCAGAGGATTAACCCTCGTGCTTGGTCTTGGGAAGTCCGACGGGGGACTTGCCGGCCTTCCATTCGCCACGCTCCTTGAGAAGCTTGACGCGCTCGAAGCGCTTGAGGACGGAACGTTTGCCGCCGACGGTGGCGTTGGACTTGAGGCTGTTGTGCTTGGACATCTCGGAATGAGGTTAAAGATCGCGGGAGGCGGAAGCTAGGGACGGCTTTTCCCGCTGGCAATCCGAAAAAGGGGATTTTTTAAAATATGGGAAGTAGCCCGGGACTTTTTTGCCGATTCTTGACAGGTAGGGGCTGACCAATAGGCTCCGCATCCTTACTTGCAGCCAAATGTATTTTTCAAATTTCTCCCGCTGGATTTTTCCTGTCCTGTGCTTTGCCGTCCTGACGGCGGTGCCCGGATTTTCCGCCCGGGCGGCGGTGCCCGGCACCGGCTTCCCCATCAACCAAGGGAATCTCGCCGGGCTTCGCGGTTCGCTTTCCGAACATTTGCGGGGCCTGGAGAAATCCAACGCTGCGGAGAAACTGCTCTCGGACGACGCCTACCGCAGCGCGCTCGCCGCTCACGAGGTGCTGCTCGCCACGGGTGACAAGTCGGTCAACGCATTGCTCGCGCGCTATCCGGATTTCTCCGCTTTCCTGACGGCCTTTCTTCGCGATCTGGAATGGATGGAGGCCTATCTCTCCGCGGGCAAACCTCCGACGAACACGGAATTCGGGCTGGAGACGCTTTACCGGATCTGGAAGGCGGACGGCACCGCGCCGGATTTCGGCAAATACAAGCACTTGTCGGCCGCGATCGGCGTGACGTGGGGCATGGACGGGAAACGTGCCGATGCGCTGCGGGCGGGCGCGAGGAAAAAGCCGTTCGGGATCGATCCGGTGTGGCGGTTCAAGTTTTTCAAGAACGGGCACAAGTCCGGTCGGATGCACCCGATGTTTGGCCGCCTGAAGTCGTGGGAGCTGCGTTATGTGGTGGAAAAAGGTTGGGACGACGCGTCACTCGCGTGGTGCAGCGAGAATATCAACATCCCCTTGCAGCGCTATGTCGATGTGTTCAATGCCGTGAACTATAATGGCAGAAGCGATTTCGGCGACACGATCCAGGGGCCGCTTTTCTACACGCCGTGGGAGAAACTGATGTGCCAGGCGGAAAATGCCAAGATGCACGGCGGCGTTTGCGGCAGTCTCTCCACCTTCGGCGCGGTTGCGGCGTCGGCGCACGGCATCCCGTCCTACACCGTGGGGTCGCCCTCGCACTGCGCTTATGCGGTGCGTTTCGCCCGCGGCGATTGGCGGGGCGCATTCGGCGGTCCGGATGGCGGCCCGCACACGGCGATTTGGGCAGGGAACATCCACTTCGTGAATCTGATGGAGGTGGTTTTCGGCGACGACTCGGGGCTGAGAAACTCCCTCGCCCACGGCGCGCGGGCCCACCTTCTGCTGGATGCCGGCGATTTGCCCGGAGCGGAAAAAGCGATCGCCGCGGCACTCGCCATTTCACCGATGAACCTCGATCTGCGGCACGACGAACTCGCGATTTTGGAAAAATCCGGAAAAATGACCGCGGCGGATTGGCGACGTCATGCGGAGTCGCTGCTCAGAGCGTTTGGCTCGCACGGCGATCCGGCGCTTTCGCTGATCAGCGGATTTGAGTCCCGTTTCCTCGATGGAACGGACGATGCCGCGAAGCTGGAATGGTATGCGAAATACCACGCCGCCTCCGCGCGAGCCACGGGTTCCGGGAAATGGGCGACTGACGTCGGTAAAATCATCCTGCCCAAACAGGCCTCCACGCTGGAATCCGATACTTCGCGCGAATCCTTGTTGCGTCTGGCGCTCGCCACCTATCTCGCTTCATCCGACGGGGCGTTCTTCGGCAGGGCGCTCGAATGGGGCGTCAAGAGCTTCGTGGAAAAGGGCAATGCCGATGCCTTCGGGCGCGCGTTTGCCGCCGCCACCACCGGAACCAAGGTGGGGGTTGACGAGAAAAAGCTCCGGGAGTCTTACGAAAAAGCCATCGCGGCCGCCTGCTCCGCGAAATCCGTTCCCGCTTTCCAGACGCTGGGCAAAGCCGCGCTGCAATTCGCGAGGAAGGAACCCGGGCCGGGCAAACTGGATGTGCCGCCCGGCAAACTCGTTTCCTCCGAGGGCATGCTCTGGCCGTCCACCCGGAAATGGTGCAGCGTGCTGGATTTCTACAACGTGCTCAATGAGTCCGGCGGCGTCGTTCACACGGATCGGGAGGAGACACCTTCGGTCGTCGTCGAACTGCCGCGCACCGTCGATGTTTCGGGCATCCTCATCGTGAAGAACAACGGAAACGAAGGACGCGTGAAAAAGGCGCGCGTCTCCCGTTCGGTGGACGGCGAGACCTGGTTTCCCGTGGAGGAAACCCCTTCGATGCCGAAGCAATGGCGCATCACCCCGCCTGCGGACACCCAGGCCCGCTGGATCAAGGTGGAAGCACTCAACGACACCCCGGAGTTCATGCACTTCCGCAATATCCTCGTCTTTTCCAAGGAGTGAAACATCCCATGCACATCCATTCCATCATTCTGGCGGCACTTGTCGCGTCGCCCTTTGCCGCAACCGCCGCGGAGACATTTCTCAACTACCCGGAGGCCATTGCCGCGGCGAAGGCCAAGGGCGGGGATGTCGTTTTGTTCGTCGATTGGCCGAACCGCGCGCCGGATTCCGCCGCCGTGCGCCGGGTATTCGCCGCGCCCGAGATCAGGAAACCTTTCGACGAAAGCACCGTGTGGGGTATTTTCGAATACACCGAATCGACCATCGAACCGGAAAAGAAACCCGCCAAGGGCGAGGTGCCCGAAGACGCCCCGTGGAACCTGCCCGCCGTCCAGGTGATCGATCCCGATGGCCGCGTGTTCGCCTCCTCCGAAGGGCTGAGGGCGGGCACGGCGCGCGCTGTCATGGCGAAGATTCCCGCGCTGCTCGACACGCGGCGGAAGCGTGACGCGCTGTGGACGCAGGCGCGCGCCGCCGGCGGATTGGAACGCGCGAATCTATTCGGTGCCGGGCTCGACCTGATGCCCCAGAAACAGGCCGAGGCACGCAAGGACATCGTGGAGGAGATCCGCAAGGCCGACCCGCAGGACGCCTCCGGGTATGCTTTCAAATACACCTTCAGAGCCTCTGAATTCCATGACAAGACGGTGAACCCACTGCTCAAGGCAAACAAAACCGACGAGGTGCTCAAGCTGGTCGATGAAAAGATGCGCAACCCGCGCCTGACCGTGCGGCAGAAGCAGGTAGTGCTCACCGCTCGTTTCCAGGCCATGGTCCGGGCGAAACGCATCCCCGAAGGGCTGGAGGTGCTGCGCCAGATCAGCAAGCTCGATCCGCGCAACGACATGGGGAGCGGCGCGGAGCAGCTCATCAAGTATTACACCGAACCCGTGCGCCTCGCCGGCCGCGAGTGGAGCAGCTGGGACAACCGCCCGATCTGGCTGCCCATGATCGTGGATGTGTCGGATGCCGTGAAGACGCCCGGCACCTATGAGATCGAGTTCGTGTCCAAGACCGGCAACACCCGCTTCGCGAAAACCGAACTGGTCGCCGGTGGCAAAGTCCTCGCCTCGGACCCTAACGGAAAAAACAGCCGCAAGCTCCGCCTGACGGTGACGGAATCGCCCAAGGGCCCGGTGGAACTGCGCGCCGATGCACTCGGCACCGGCTGGTTCGACGGCACGGGAGAAATTTTGGTGAATAAGGTGGATTGAGGATTCAATTTTCTTTGTCGCAGAGCGACGATGGATGGTAGCCGTGGACTTCAGTCCACGGTATGCTTCGCCCGGACCAACATGTCCACCTGGCGGCAAATTCACTTCGGCCATTTCACGTCCGGGTGCTTGCCGTGCCAGTAGGGCTGGCGGGGATCGAGGAGATCGCGACCGTTGATGATGATTTTTCCGGAGGAATCGATTTTTTCGGCAGTTGCCGAGTAGTCCAATCTCAGAACGATCGCTTTTCCGTTGCAGAATTCCCCATCCAGTGTGGTCGTGCCTGGAATCACCGGACCGAAGAGAATCGGCGTGTTTGGACTGTCACGGGAAGAGAGACCGGCGATGTAGGCGAAGGCACACTCTCCGTGCTCCAGAAGAGTCGCGTCGTTATGGAAGACGTTATCGGGTCTGCGCGAGGATTCGGATTTGGCGTAAAAATAGCATTCGTTGCTAAGAATTCCGCTCGCAAGCAATTGTGCTAAAAGATCATTCGAGGTGCGATCCGCAAGAGAAAGCGTGCTTCCTGATTTCAAGCGGACGGCTGGCGCAGTGGTGGCGTCGGGGTATTTCCCGTAATTTTGGTCGAATTCAAAAAGTGCCAGTCCGATCATCTTGGCATTGGTCATGGCTTCGGTGCGCGGGCTTTTACGTCTAGCCGTAGTTAATAACGGAATTATGAAAAAGCATAAAACCACGGAAGTGACACCAATCCCGATGATCCATTTCATTTTCCGCCGTGATCGCATCGCATGCTCACACGGCAACGGTGCGGGAGCATCCGGTGGGGGCTGGGGCAGGAGTTGGTCCGGCATCCGGCTAACATCCTTGTCGCGGCCTTACGCATCAAGCCTGCAATCCGGATATCCTTGAGAGGTGTGCGCGTT
>CAYXZE010000098.1:0-8471 GCA_964469395.1 uncultured Luteolibacter sp. | reverse complement strand
CTCGGCGGATCTTCCCAGTTGGAAACCTGTTAGGTCCGGTGGATTCGACACCATGCAAAAAGCCGGGCAGGTTTCCCTGTCCGGCTTTTTTGTAATGAATGGAAGTCGCGGCGACCGGTGAATCGCCGCTACCGGGTTAATCCTTGATGTCCAATGCGGCGTATTCGCCGTCTTTTCTGCGATAAACGATGGTCAGGCAGCCGCGGCGGGCGCTCTTGTAGAGCACGAACGGGCGGTCCGAGAGCTCAAGCTGCATGATGGCGTCTTCCTTGAACATGGTGCGGATGGAATAGTTTTCCGGATGCACGATGAAGGGCTCCGGATCGATGTCGGAGTTTTCGGGGTGGTCCAGCACGTCTTCCTTGAAGAGCCGCTCATCGATGTGGCGGATCGACTCGTTGCGGTGAGGGCGGTGTTTCTTCAGCAGCCGCGTCTTGTGCTTGCGCATGCGGCGGGCGATTTTCTCGATGGTCTCATCGAGCGCGGCATACATGTCCTTGCCCTCGGTGTGGGCCTCGATGGTGATGTGGTTGGCGCAGAAGAGAATGATTTCAGCAATGTGCCGGTTTTTTTGAACGTCGAGAATGGCCTTGGCTTCGATGATTCTCGGGTAATCGAGGTGCAAACCTTCGATTTTTTTTCGCGCATGATCGCGGAGGGCATCGGTCACTTGCTCGTGTCTCACGGTAACGGTGATCGGCAGATTGACGTTGGCAGTTTGCATGGGTCGTATTGGTTGTTTGTTGGGTGAAACGGACGGCAGTTCTAACTGCCCTATCCGTTGATGAGTCTGAACCAGTACGTGACGGAATGCCACGATCAACTTTGAAAAAATGCAGAAATAATCGTTTTCCGGAAAGAGGGGCGTTCCGCGTTTATGGCCGGGGAAATTCCGCGGCGGTCCGTTTTACCGGGGGCGGGTCAGCTCCTCGAAGGTGGAGCGGGCATCTTCGTCCGGGGCGGGCGATTCCGGAGCGATTTCCGGAGAGGGTTCCGGCGAGGCGATGAAAAGTTCCTTGAACGTGTCCGCGGGGGCGGATGCCGACCCGCTGATTTTGAGTGGTATCCAGCGGAAACCATCCCTTGGCGGGCCGAACATGGACTTCAGGCGGGAAGTCGGAGAGGCGGCGATGGCGGCCTCGGTGATGCCGACTTCGAGATTCCCGGAAAGCGTTTGATTGGCGGCGATGGAAATTTGTCCCCGCAGTGCCATGCGGCCTTTGCTGATGAGGTTGATTTCGCGGAATGAGACGATTCCGTTTTCCCGGCGGACGATTCCGCCGGAGTCCCCTTCGAAAACGGGATGCTCGAACCACGGATCATCCAGGCTTCGGGCGAGTGCGAAGAGGAACGGGAATTTCTGGAGTTCGATGTGCGAGGTGGGGGATGCGCGAAATGCAACGTCGAGCGTCGGTTGCGGGTTTTGGGCGGGATGGAATGAAAGGTAGTTCGAGTTTTCCTGAGCTACGGTCTCGATCCGCCCCGAGAACAGGCGGGCCAGTGAGGGGCCGACGATGCCGGAGAGCTGGAATGAGTCGAGCGTCACCGCCAAAATGGAAGGCTGCTCCGGCTGGCTTGCGGACATCGTGCCGGTGAGCTCGAAGGTGCCGCGGTTGTCGGATTCGTGGAGTATCCGCAGACCGATGACCTCCGTCTCGGTGCCGCGAAACTCGATCTGCGCGCGGTCCAGCCGCATTTTCGGCCAGCCGCTGATGGAGAGGTCGCCTTTATAAAGGCTCAGTCTGGGGTGGCCATTGTTCGTCTCCGGGGACAGGGAGGCTTCGGAATTGGTGAGTTTGAGCGTGGGTGAGGCCGCTTTGCCCGCCGTCAGTTGAAACCGCGGGGTGCGGTATCGCTTGAAGCGGATGGGGGAGGTGTCCGTGGGAGCCGCGGTGTTTCTCCGCGCTTCTCCGGATTTCGGGATCTGGAGCACCAGTGTGCCGCTGGCAATCGTGATTTCCTCACCGACAAACGATTGGCCGAGGAAGCTCGCGGGGAAAATCTCCGCATTGAGTCCCTGCAGGGCGAGGGTTTTCAAGGTGTTGCCATCCGGCCAGGCGAGCTCAAGGCTGCTGGCGTTCGCCGTTTTCGGGTTCATCCGGAACTGCCGGAGTTCAATGCTCGCACCACTGGTTTGCTGGATTTTCCGGATGAGGCTCTCGCGGAACAGGCTGCTGTTTGCATAAACAATCGCGACTCCGATGGTGAGCGCGGCTGCGAAAACCAGAATCAGCGCGGCGGATACCTGAAGGATACGGGCGCGGAGCGTGCGTTGGTGTTCACTCTTGTCGGGCTGGCTGGACCGGCGTTTCCGCTTGCGGACGCGGATCGCCTGGCTGCCGTCCGGACGGGTGATCCGTTCTCCATCCTCAGGATTTTCCGACGGAGCGTTCCGCAGGCGTTCCATCATTTCATCGATCGAATATTTTTCGGGCTCGCTAGGGGCGGCTGACATTGAAAGAAATCGGAAGGAGTCGGGTTAGGTCAACGGTCGCGGTAGCGGCGGCCGGTCGGATCCATGAGTTCCACATTGACGAGGAAAATGATCGCGGTGGACGTCGGTTGTCTCGCCTTGGACTGGAAGAGGCGTCCCACAATTGGAATGCTGCCGAGAATCGGCGTCTTGTCCTCCACGTTTTCCACGGTTTCCTGCATCAATCCGCCGAGGACGACGGTCGCGCCGTCGGCGATGTCGATGCTGGAGGAGGTCCTTTGGATGCTGAAAATGGGTTGGAGAATGGCGTTTTGGGTGACTTCCACGGTTTGGGGGAGGCCGAAGATGCTGTCCTGAGTGGAATTGATCGGGCTGCCGTAGTTCACGAAGCCGTCGAAATTGCTGAATGATGGATTGAGCGTCAGATTGATGAATTGCTTCCGAGAATCGACCACGGGCAGAACCTCAAGCATGATTCCGATGTCTTTCTTGTCGAAGGCGCTCGGAGTGCCCGGAGTGACCGGGTTGGCGCCTCTCCGATTGTCGTCAACGTTGTTGGGGATTTCCGGCGCTTCATATTCGGTCGGGTAAATGAACTCGCGGACCATGGCGATGTTGGATGACTGGCCGCTGCGCGTCACGATCGAGGGTTGTGCCAGGACATCGGTTCCCTTGCTCTGGTCGAGGCCCCGCATCAGCATTTGCGCCGTGGAGTTGCTGATTTGCAAGACTCCCGGTGCGCGGGCGCTGACTTGTTGTCCGCGCTGGTTGTCGAGCACGGCATCGATGGAATTTCCTAAAATGGCGCTGTCGCCGCTGCGGTTTCCGGAGGTGATCGGGTTGCTGGAGGTGACTCCGGGCGGCAGCGCGATGTCGTTGAGGGGATCTCCGTTGCCGACGGTGCCGCCGCCGAGGTTGAGTGTGTCATTGCCGGGTATCCAGCTATCCCCGCCAAAGCCGATGTTGCCCAAAAGCCAGTCGAAGCCGAGTTCTTTGAGGCGGGTTTCCTGCACTTTGATCATGGTCACCCGGATGGAAACCGTGACCGGTTCGGTTTTGGTAAGGGTTTCGAGGATCTGGCTGATGTAGTCGTGGTTGGCGGGGGTGTTGACGACCCGCAGGGTGTTGCTGACGGGAGTGTAGTGGGCGATGGCGCCTTGCGGAAAAACCACGCCATGCTTGGCCAATACTTCCTGGGCTCCCAGACGTTTGGCGAGGAGTCCTCCTTTTGGGGCGCTGGCGCCAAAGGGGTCTTCCGTGACGGTTTCCGTGACTCCCGCGCTCAAGGTGCTGATGAAATCCGGCGGCACCCGGTAGGTGCGGGCGATCAGCTCGGCGGAGGTCGAGCCCGCCGGGGTGATGATTACCGAAAAGTCATCCGTCGCGTAAGTCGTATGGGTGGCCTCGGTGATGTATTTGAGGATGTGGGAAAGCGGGACGTTCGTTAATTGCAGGTCAATCCGGGCGTTGCGGATTTTGGTGGCGGCCGGGGAATCCGGGTCGCCGAGATTGATCGTGAAATTCACTCCCTTGCGGGCGGGGTCGAATTCCAGCGTGTCATTTTCACCGGCGCGGTGGCGGAGGAACTCGAGCGTTTCTTCCAGCGTGGACTGCTCCAGCGTGATCTTGGGGATGATGATGCGGCTGAGCTTGTTTTTTACGGAAACCTGGGGGAGGTCCAAGGGGATGCCCGGATCCGTGAGCGAGGGCTCGATCTGCGCCGGCGGGACCGGGAGTTCCCATTCCTTGTCCACTTGGGCGAGCATTTCCGCGCGGGTGTGATCGTAGGAGGATTTCTGATAGTCGCTCTTGGCAGCGGCGACTTGTTCCATCCCGCGGCGGGCGGCGGTGTTCGTGGGGTCGAGGCGCAGGACGTCTTCGTAGCGGGTTTTCGCCTCGTCGAATTTTCCGAGATCGTAAGCCCCCTGCGCGGTGTAAAGGTGGCGGCGGACGGCATCCACGTTCTTTGCGTGCTCTGCGGTGAGCGCGGGGTTGGTGCGGACCGGATCGTCGAGCTGGCTGCGGAAGGCGAGGGCGCGCGGGTTGTTGGGGGCGATTTCCTTGACGAGCACCCGGTCCACGACCGCTTTGGCCGCGGCCACATCGCCATTGCGGGAAAGGACGCGCGCGTGTTCGACGGAAGCCTGGGCGTAGCGCTCGGTGGCGGCGTCCCGCAGCTCGGCGGAAACGGGCGCGTTGGGAATCAGATCCCGGGCTCCGGCGTAGGCCTCGATGGCTTCGGCATAGCGCCCGGCGGTGTAGGATTCATCGCCCTTGCGCAGGAGTTCCTGGGCTTCCTCGATGGCGGCGCCGCGGCGGGAAAGTTCGGTCGAGGCGAGATTGGAACCTCCCTGAGGTTCACCGGCGGTCAGCGGAACGATCAGGCATGCGGAAGCCAGCAAGGCGACACGGCCGGAGAATGGAATGATGGGTTTGACGGTCTCCATGTGAATGGTTGCCGCGACGTATAGTGGGCTTGGGGAACGAGAGTAAGCGTAAAATCCTGAAAAGTTATCTTTTGGGATGCCAGGGAAAGACCAGTTGGATTTCGATTTGCCGCCGCCGGACGGGCGGTTGCCGGAAGGGTGGGGGAAGCTTGGCTTCGATGAGCTTGCGGACGCAGGAAATGAGCGGCAGGATGGTGTTCACGTGAAGAGTGTTCGCGTGAACGATTCCGGTGTCAAGTTTGAGATTTGATCTTGCCGGCTGAATGGCGGAAATGAGCGGTTGCTTCGGTTGCATCCCGTTGGATTTGAAGGCGGAGCGAATCGATTGAGGGGAATTTGAGTTCCGGCCGGAGGTGTTTGTGAAAGTGGACTTCGAGTTCCTGGCCATAGAGCTCGCCGGCGAAATCAAACAAATGCACCTCCAGCGAGCGGCTCGTCCCGCCCACAGTGGGGCGCATTCCCAGATTGGCCACTCCCGTGAGGATGCGGTCGTCCGGGAGGCGGGCCCGCACCGCCCACACGCCGTCCAGCGGCAGTTGGGCCTCGCCGGTGAGGAGGTTGGCGGTCGGGAAATCGATGGTCCTGCCGAGTTTCCTGCCTTCGCAGACGGTTCCGCTGATGGTGTAGGGGCGGCCGAGCATTTGCTCCGCCGCGTCGAGATTGCCATCGCGGATGGCCTGGCGGATGCGCGAGCTGCTGATCCGCTCGCCGTCGTGCATGACCGGTGGCACGGCTTCCAGTTTGAATCCCCGCCGGGCGGCCTCCTGTTCGAGAAAGGTGATGTCGCCGCCGCGGTTGTGTCCGAACCGCCAATCCTCACCCACGGCGATGGTTTTGACGGGCGCGGCCAGCAGTTTTCCGATGAACTCGGTCGCCTCCATTTTCGCCAGTTCCAGATCGAAATGCAGTGGAATGAAAAGCCGCACGCCGAGATCCGCCACCACGCGCTGCTTGTGCTCCAGGGTTTCCAATAGATTCTTGGGTGCCTTGGCCGGCGCGATGACCCGGATGGGGTGGGGGTCGAAGGTCAGGAGTCCGGCCAGCCCGCCCTCGCGGGCCGCGGCAGCCACCGCGCGGGCGATCACCGCCTGGTGGCCGATGTGGACGCCGTCGAAGACTCCGAGCGCGAGATGCAGCGGGACGCCCAGCGCGGGCAGGTCTTCAAGGCGGTTCTGAATGTGCACGCCGTTGCGATAACGCCGCGCGGGAATCACTTCAAGTCTTTGGGATTCTTGCCGCAGCCGCAACCATGGCCGCAGCCGGATTTCTTTTTCGGCCGCGCGAGGCGGACGAGGAAAATCACCAGGGTGAGGGTGACGATGCCGATCGCGGTGTATGCCTGCCAGTCCATGCTAGAATCCGATGATTTTGCCGAATTGGAAGACCGCGAGCGACGCCACATAGGCGAAACCGGTCATGAAAATGAACTGCCCGACGGCCCATTTCCACGAGCCGGACTCCCGCGCGACGACGGCGGAGGTCGGCAGGCACTGGAGCGCGTAGATGAAGAACACCAGCAGGGAAATCAACGACAGCGGCGTGAAAATCGGCCGTCCGTCCGGCCACTTGGACGCGGCGAGCTGGTCGCGCAGGACGTCGCGGGTTTGTTCCTCGTCATCGGATTCCTCGACCCGGTAGAGAATGGCCATGGAGGAAACGAACACCTCGCGCGCGGCGAAGGATGTCAGGATCGCGGTGCCCATCCGGCCGTCGAAGCCGAGCGGCCTGACCACCGGCTCGATCACCGCGCCGATGCGGCCCATGGCGCTGTGGGCGAGGGCTTCCGCCTCGTCGGCACCGTCTTTTTTCGGATAGGTGCTGAGTGCCCAGAGCAGGATGGACAGCCCGAGAATGATGGTTCCGGCCTTTTTCACGAATGAAAACGCGCGGTCCAGCACATGGCGGAAAATGTAACTCCACTGCGGCTTGCGGTAGGGCGGCAGCTCCAGCAGGAAATGCCCGGGGCTGATGTCCTCGCCGAGCCGTCCGCGCAGCAGGCGGGCGACGATGAAGGCGGTCAGGGTGCCCAGCGCGTAGATGCCGAACAGCACCAGCGCCTGTTTCCAAGTGCCTTCCTTTTCATGCAGCAGCAGGGGAATGATCAGGAAATAAACCGGCAGCCGGGCCGAGCAGCTCATCCACGGCGCGACGAAAATGGTGACGAGCCGTTCCTTGGCGGAGTCGATGGTGCGGGTGGCCATCACCCCGGGAATCGCGCAGGCGTAGGAGCTGAAAAGCGGCAGGAAGGATTTCCCGCTGAGTCCGGCCCTGGCCATCACGCCGTCCATCAGATAGGCCGCGCGGGCCATGTAGCCGGAACTTTCCAACAGACCGATGAACAGGAACAGCAGCAGAATCTGCGGCAAAAACATCACCACCCCGCCGACTCCGCCGATGACGCCATCGACCAGAAGCGAGCGGAGATCGCCATCCGCCATTTGTGACTCGACCCATCCGCCGAGCGCGCCTTGGGCGGATTCGATCCAGCCCATCGGGATTTCCGCGAAGGAAAAGATCGCCCAAAACACGGTGAAAAAGATCAAGAGCATCGCGACCCAGCCGAAAAACCAATGCAGCAGCACCGAGTCGATCTTATCGGAAAGCGTTTGTTGATGTGCGTCCGGGCGGCGTGCCGCGAGTTCGCAGAGGCGGGTGATGAAGGTGCGTCTGGCGGCTTCCGCGTCGCTGCCATCCGTTTTCCAGTGGGCTCCGGTCGCCACGGGACGGGGAAGTTGCAGGGCTTGTTTCAGCTCGACGACGCCTTTTTTCGCATTTGCCTGCATCGGCACCACCGGCACGCCGAGTTCTTCGGAAAGCTTCGCCGGATCGAGGCGCAGGCCGGTGCGTTCCGCGACATCGACCATGTTGAGGGCGATGACGCAGGGCAGGCCGAGTTCGATGACCTGGAGCGTGAGTTGCAGGTGGCGTTCGAGATTGGAGGCGTCCACCACGCAGACGACGAGGTCCGGGATGGTCTCGCCGGGGAGGCGGCCGTTGAGCGCGTCGAGCGCGACTTTTTCATCCGGTGAATTCGCCTGCAGCGAATAACAACCGGGCAGGTCGAGCACCCGCAGCTTGCGGCCGTGAGGGGTGAAGGTTTCCCCGGATTTTACTTCCACGGTGACGCCGGCGTAGTTGCCGACGTGTTGGTTCGCGCCGGTCAGGGCGTTGAAAAGCGTGGTTTTTCCGGCGTTGGGATTGCCGATCAGGGCGATGGTGGAGAGAGCGTCAGAAGCGTGGGACATGAAAATTCAGCTCACGGGGGACACCAGCACCTGTTCCGCGAGTTCGCGGCTGATGGCCATTCGTGTGCCGCAAATCGAACAGATCAGGTTTCTGCCTCCGGTGAGCTTGCGGAGTTGCAGTTGTTCGCAAAATCCGAGGTCGCGGAGGCGTTCACAGCCGGGGCCGCTCAAAACCCGGATTTGCACGTCACACCCGACCCTGACCTGGTTCAAGGTCATGGCGCTGTCGATTTCCAAATCGGCGGCAAGTGCGGGCATCTGCGATTCAGAATCTCCAAATGAGATTGGCTTGCAACAAGAAAAGCGGATTTCTTGCGACTTGAAATCATTTGCCGCCTTCCGCCG
>CAYXZE010000097.1:0-8504 GCA_964469395.1 uncultured Luteolibacter sp. | reverse complement strand
TGGACACGGCGGACGGAATGCCAGGCGAGCGATAGCGAGCATTTATTCAATCGCGGAGCGCATCCCGCATGGCCGAAGGGATTCCCCCGCTCTGAGAGCGTTCGCCCTGCCGCAATCGCCAAAAGCCATGCCGCGGTTGGCAACGACTGGCTTGCCGAACGCCTGGCGATGGGTCACGGTTCCTACGTGAGCAGCCTGGTCAACCGGATCCGCCGGGACAAAAAAGAACAGAAGGCCTTGAAAAAGTATGAGAAAATATGGAAAATCTAGGGCTGACCCCGTTTGGGTAATGAGATCACGAATTCACGTCATCGTTGCAATTGTCATTCTTTTGAATGCGTCTTGTGCGACAAGCTATCAAAAAGCCAATATTACAAAGATCGAAGCCAACATGAGAGGTGGTAATAATCGGGCTCTCACTTATCAGTATAAGATCGGGGGAGGGCAACAGATATTTATTTATCTGGATCCAGATAAGGGCTTATCCCGGTCACAGTATCCCAACTTCACTCAAGACGAATTATCAAAGTTGAGAGTCAAGGTTGTTTCAACTGGCGGTAAAATAAGTGTTAATGGACTTCATCTTAAGCCGGGTGAAAGTTTAGTTGTCGACCTAAGAAAGATATACAATCCTTATGGGAATGGAGGCGTGGAAGATCATGGGAAATATGTATCAATTATCAGATTTGTCAGCTACAATAACGTCCCGGCAGACGAGAACTTGTGTGATTTCATTCTGACCATTGAAGATCCCGAAGGAATTACCCGCTCCACGGGATTGCATGTCCACGGTGGCTTCACGGATAGCTTGTAATGGAATGGGTGGAACTCGCGTGAAAAGGGTCGGTGAAAGCGCCGGGATAAACCGGCTTGGAATAGAGAATGGAAGAGTCTTGCGAAAAACAAGGAGGGGCGATATCCGATCGCCCCGTCCATGGGAAGCCAATCAAAAGCGCCTTGCTCGGCTCATCGGCTTTTCCATGGGCACGGCGGACGGACTCCGCCGCTCCTTGGGTTCCGCGCGATTTTTCATGGGCGCTACAAGTCGGTGCCGGTCAGCACCCCGGCACGCCGATCCTTACTATTTCCGCATCGTCGCCGACTGCATTCATTTCAATTCGTCGCGGTCGCGACTAGGCGGCGGCACGCGGCGATTCCCGGGTTGCGCGCCGCTTCCAGTTCGTAATACGTCTGGAGCAGGTTTTCCTCGACCCCGAGCCGGTGCCGGATTTCGCGCAGCGGCAGGTCTAGCAGGGCGTGGAAATCCACGTGATCCAAGGGCGCGCAGCCGGAGATGGTGGCGAGATGCACGGCATCGTGAAACACCTGGACGGCGGCGGCCGGGAACCGATATGCCTTCGGATAGAGCCGCCCGGCCACCTTGCCGAACAACTCCAGCGCGGAGGTGCTCATCCGTTTTGTGGAGCCCATGGTGAAGCCGATGGTAAACGCCTCGTCCATCAGCGTGGTGCCGCGGCCGAGAAGCAGGTGGATGCAGTCGTGCTGCTCCAGAGTCACCCGTCCGCGGAAAATCGACAGGGGCGGCACGTCGAACACCGGGTTTTCCATGACGCGCACGATCCACGGCACCTCCGACTGGGGGTTGCCAATCGCCATGAGCCGCGCCATTCCCTCGCGCAGGGTCACTTGTCCGTCGCGAAGCGGGATGATGAAGGTTTTCAGTCCCGGATGATATTCCGCCATGTGGCAAGATTCCATCTCTCCGATCAAAAAGCAAAAAAAGACGGGGACGTCGAACATCGAACATCGAAGTGAATGCGGCTGCGGCATCTTTTCTTATTTCAACATTCAGTGTTCGAGGTTCAACGTTCTCTCCCCGCTCCCAGCGATGCCTGATGCTCCTTCCTGAAACGCGAGGGCGTGGTGCTTTTCTGCATCCGGAAGGCCTTGGTGAAATGGGCGTGGTCGTAGAAACCGCATTGGAGCGCGATGCTGGCGATCGTTTCGTCGGTGTCTTCCAGCAACCGGCAGGCGTGCCCGATCCGGACGCGCTGGAGGTATTGGCGCGGGCTGGTGGCGAACGCCTTGCGGAACAGCCGCTCGAACCGGCTTTCGGACAGGCCCGCGCGTTTCGCCAGTTCCGCGGTGGTGACGGGGGAGGCGTAATGGTGGTGGAGAAGTTCCACGGCCACCGCCAGTTTTCTGATGACCGTGTGGGCGCAGCGCAGGTGCTCCACCCGCCGGGAAAATCCGGCCACGCCGATGACGCGTCCTTTCCGGTCTCTCACGGCGATCTTGTTAGTCACCACCAGCAGCGGGGATCCCTTCGCCTCGGGGGCGGGTTCGATGCGGTTGAAAATCGGCTCCCCGGAATCCATGACCGCGCGATCGTCCGCCATGTAGAGCTCGGCATTCGCCTCCGGGAAGAAGTCCCGGTCGGTGCGGCCGAAAGCCTCGCGTTCCGTCGCCACGCCGCAGAATTCGCAACCCATGCGGTTCAGCGCGATGAACCGGCCCTCGCGATCCTTCATGAAAAAGGAAATGTCGGGCATCAGATCATACAGTGACTGCAACTGGCCGGGGGCGAGCTTGTTGAAGAATTCTTGTTGGGAAGCCGCGAAGTTCACGCCGGGTTTTTACAATTTTTTGCAGAGCGTGTCCAAGACATTTCGGGTGGCGGGGGATAGGGTGTTTCCCGATGAGCGTTGGATTTCAAGTGGTGATCGCGGCGGGCGTGTGGTTCGCCGGACTGTCGTTCGGGGCCGAGGCTCCATCTTACAATCGCGATATCCGGCCGATTCTCTCGGAAAAATGTTTCGCCTGCCACGGGTTCGATGCCAAGCACCGCGAGGCGGATTTGCGGCTGGATACGCCGGAGGGAGCCTATGCCCTGACGGATGGCAAACTGCCGGGAATCAAGCCGGGCTCGCCTGCGGACAGCGAGGTGTGGCGGCGCATCATCACCGGCGACAAGGACGACGTGATGCCGCCCCCGGACTCCCACAAGGTGCTCGAACCGGCGGAAAAGGAACTCATCCGCAAGTGGATCGAAGCCGGAGCGCGTTATGAAAAACACTGGGCGTTCGAAATCCCGGCGCGCCCGCCGGTGCCCGCCGCGGACGGAAATCCGATCGATGCCTTCCTGCTCGCGCGTTTGAAAAAGGAAGGGCTGAAACCTTCTCCCGAGGCCGACAAGGCGACGCTGCTGCGGCGCGTCACGCTGGATCTAACGGGACTGCCGCCGACCATCGCGGAGCTCGACGCTTTCCTGGCCGACACCGCGCCGGGCGCTTACGAACGGGTGGCGGACCGGCTGTTAGGCACGACGCGTTACGGCGAGCGGATGGCGTCGCAGTGGCTGGATCTCGCCCGCTTTGGCGATACCAACGGCTATCTTCATGATGTCCTCCGCACCGGCTGGCCGTGGCGGGACTGGGTGATCCGCGCATTCGCGCAAAACATGCCGTTCGACCAGTTCGTGATCGAGCAATTGGCGGGCGATCTTCTGCCCGGCGCGACGCCCGAACAGATCCTGGCCACCGGATTCAACCGCAACCATCTCATCACCGCGGAAGGCGGCACCATCGCCGCGGAGTATCTGAATGAATACTCCGCCGATCGCGCGCAAACCGTGGGCACCGCGTTCATGGGGCTGACGATGAATTGCTGCCGCTGCCACGATCATAAATTTGATCCGCTCAAGCAGGAGGATTTCTATAGCTTGCAGGCGTATTTCAACTCGACGACCGAAAAGCACGTCGAGAACAACCAGTCCGCCGCGTATCCGCCATTGATCGAGATCGCCTCGCCGCTGGCGCCGCAGGGACCGAAGGCGAAGGTGATGGTCATGCAAGAGGCGGCCACGCCCACGCCGACCTACGTGCTCACCCGCGGCCAATACGACCAACCGGACAAGAATCATCCCGTCGTGAGGCGTCCGCCGCCGGTGCTCGGCCCGCCGCTGGCCGAGGCTCCGGTGAACCGCCTCGGGCTGGCCCGCTGGCTGGTGTCGCCGGCGGACCCCTTGCTCGCCCGCGTGACGGTCAACCGGCTGTGGCAGCAATTTTTCGCCACCGGCATCGTGAAGACCGTCGATGACTTCGGTTTGCAGGGCGAGTATCCGGCGCACCCGGAATTGCTCGACTGGCTCGCCGTGGAATTCCGCGATGGCAATGGCGGCGGAGTGAAACCGTGGGACCTCCGCCACATGGTGCGGCTGATGGTGACCAGCGCGGCCTACCGGCAGTCGTCGAAGGTGCGGCCGGAGCTGGCCGTGAAGGATCCCGAGAACCGCCTGCTCGCCGCGTTCTCGCGGCGTCGTCTGACGGCGGAGGAAGTGCGGGATCAGTCGATCTTCGCCGCTGGTGTGATGTCGGATGAAGCGGGCGGCCCGCCGGTGTTTCCCTATCAGCCGGACGGTTTGTGGGAGGAGCGCTCGAACGAAGGCAGCAACACGAAGACATACAAGCGGAGCCAGGGCGCGGCGCTTTACCGCCGCAGTTTATACACGTTCTGGAAACGCACCTCGCCGCCGCCGTTCATGACGCTTTTCGACGCGCCGGACCGCACGTCGTGTTCGGTGCGCCGCGTGCCGACGAACACGCCGCTGCAGGCGCTGGCCGCGCTCAATGACGAGCAGATGCTGGAATGTTCGCGGCTTTTGGCGTCGCGGATTTTGAAAAATCCGGCTTCCACGGCGGACCGCGTCGCATTGCTTTTCCGCACGGTCACCGCGCGGGCACCGTCGGCGGCGGATCTCAAGACCCTCACCGAAGGGCTCGATACGCTGCTCGCCCGCTACCGCGCCACTCCGGCCGATGCCGAGGCGTTGTTGAAACAAGGCGCGATGCCCGTGGACCCCGGCATCGATCCACCGGAACTCGCCGCCTGGATGCTCGTCGCGAGCACCGTGCTCAACCTCGACCAAACCCTCGTGCGGGACTGACTTTCAACTCCTCAAAGCCATGGAAGACTACAATCATCTTTTCAATTTGAACCGCCGCCAGATCCTCAAGGGCGTGGCGGCCGGGGGACTCGCCATGCTGGGCGGCACCGCGCTTTCACAATTGCTCGCGGCGGAACAGGCGAAACCGGCTCTCCCGCCGGTGCCGCCGTTCCCGAATTTCGCGCCCAAGGCCAAGCGGGTGATCTATCTCTATCAGGAGGGCGCGCCCTCGCAGCTCGACACCTTCGACTACAAGCCCGGTCTCCAGGCTCATTTCAACAAGGACCTGCCGCCGGAAATCCGCGGCACGCAGCGCCTTACCGGCATGACGTCGGGCCAGACGCGGCTGCCCGTCGCGCCATCCATTTTCAAGTTCCAGAAATATGCCAACCAGGAGGACGGCCTGTGGGCTTCCGACCTGCTGCGCCATACCGGCGGAATGGCGAATGAAATGTGCATGATCCACTCGATGACCACCGAGCAGATCAACCACGGCCCCGGCGTCACCTTCATGCAGACCGGCAACCAGAACCCCGGGCGGCCGTCGATCGGCGCGTGGCTTTCATACGGACTTGGCAGCGCGAATGAAAACCTGCCGGCCTTCGTCGTCATGATCAGCCAGGGCCGCGGCCAGATGCAGGCGCTGTTTTCCCACCTGTGGGGCGCGGGCTTTCTTCCCGGCGAACATCAGGGCGTGCAGTTCCGCGCCGCCGCGGATCCGGTACTCTATCTCAACGACCCCAAGGGCATGCTGCGCAGCGACCGCCGCAAGATGCTCGACATGATCGCGGATATCAATGGTCGCGAAGCCGCCTCTAACGGAGACAGCCAGGTGCTCGCGCGCATGGCTCAGTATGAGATGGCCTACCGCATGCAGACCAGCGTCCCGGAACTCACCGACTTCAGCAAGGAAAGCGAGAGCACGCTGGCCTTGTACGGACCGGACGTGAAAAAGCCCGGCACCTATGCCTACAACTGCCTGATGGCGCGGCGCATGGCGGAGCGCGGCACCCGCTTCATCCAGCTCTATCACCGCGGCTGGGACCACCACGGCAGCGTCGTGAAGGATCTACCGCTGCAGTGCCAGGACGTGGATCAGGCGCAGGCCGGTCTCTTGAAGGATCTCAAGCAGCGTGGTTTGTTAGAAGACACGCTCGTCGTCTGGGGCGGCGAGTTCGGCCGCACCGCCTATTGTCAGGGCACGCTCACCCCCACCCAGTACGGCCGGGACCACCATCCGCGCTGTTTCTCGATGTGGCTGGCCGGCGGCGGCATCAAGAGCGGGATTTCCTATGGCAGGACCGATGACTTCTCCTACAACGTCATCGACAAACCGGTGACCGTGCACGACCTGCACGCGACGATGCTGCACTGCCTCGGCATCGATCACACCCGCCTCACCTACAAGAGTCAGGGGCTCGACATGAAACTCACCGGCGTGGAGTCATGCAAAGTGTTGAAAGACATCCTGGCTTGAAAAAGTGATGCCGGCGGGCATTTCGCTATTTCGCCTTCCATTGCAATGTCGTGCCGGCGGGCATCAGGCGGGTGGCGCGGGCGATGTCCCAGTTCGCGAGGCGGAACCCGCCGATGCCTTGGAACGCGCCCATTTTCTCGGGGATGCCGGTGCCGTGCAAGCCGTAGGGCAGCGGCTCGGTGCTGCCGGTCTTGGCGAGGTTGAGCCAGATGATGCCGATCGGGTTGTTAGGCCCGGGCGCGAGGTGTTGTTCCGTTCCTAACGAAAGATCGGTTTTGGGTGTCGCGCCGGGAACGGCCTCACCCTCCGCCGGGGGAGTTTCTTTCGGTGCCTCACGCGGTTCGCGCCTGGTGGCCAGGCGCGGCTGCGGGATGGCGTCCAGCACGGTCCATGATCCGCGGCCGCGAAGGCCCGGGCGCGCCGGACTCAGCGGCATGACGGCGATGAGTTTTCCATCTCGTGAAATTTCCAGGCGGGACAAGACCACCACCGCGGCGGTGACGGGTTTTTGCGGATCGGCGGCGGGCTGCAGCGGTGCGTCGAGCGCTTTTTCGATTTCAAACGGAATGACGTTCGGCACCTGGAACTCGGTTCCGACCACGGACGCTTCCTTCAGTTGCGGATTGATGTGTCGCAGGAACGCCTCGTCGCAATGGAAGCGCTCCGCGACGAATTCCCACGTGCTCGTGTAGCCGAGGAAGTCTGCCGCGACCAGACCGTCAATGGCGGCGGAAGGATTTGTCGGGGAGGGGGCGGTCTTGTCCGGCTGCCGGCTTTTTTTCCTGCTTGAAGAAGATCCCTTGCCACGGGGCGCGGCGGGCTCGGCCTTCGGCGGCTTGATGAATTTGAAATCCTCCGCGCGCAGGACGTAGCGTGTGTAAGGTTCCGGCAGGGCTGCCTCGGCTTTCATTTTAAGCAGGACGGGAGTTGCCGCGTCCGGATGCACGCGCTGATAGATCTCGCTGATCTTCAGGAACGTCGGACCGGGTTTCCCGTCGATCATGCCCGGAGAAAACATTTCCCGGTCGAGGAAAACCTGCAGCCGCACGTTGTCGAGTTCGCGCTGCGCCTCGCCTCCGTCATCGAAATAGGGTTCCGGCTCCGGGGGCGGAACCGGTTTGTTGCTTTTCTTCTTTCCCGTGTTCTTTCCCGTGACTTCCTTTACAGGTTCCGGCGGAGGCGGCGGCGGGATCATCGTGAGCAACTGGCCCGGTGTGGGAATGCGGAGTGTCTGGCCGATGTGGATGAGGTCGGTTTGCAGATCGTTGAACTGCTTCAACTGCGCGGCGGTCATGTCGAACTTCCTTGCGATCTTGATGATGGCATCGCCTTTTTTTACGACATAGGTTTCCGGGCGGACGGCGGGATGTCCGGACGGATCGGGCGCGGAAGTGCCGTCCGTTTTCGGCAGCAGCGATTCCGGCAGCGGCATGCCCCAGTCCTGTTTGTCCGGCGGGGCGACCCACCATTTCCAACTGACCGCAAGTTCCAGCCCCGGCTCGACCTTGGAGGCGGCGGTCAAGGGCTTGGTGGTTTGGGAAAACAAACTGCCGCATGCGAACGCGCTGATCGCCATCAGCGGCAGGGGGGAGCAGAGTGAAAATCGCATAACCCCACACCTACCTCATCCCGGTCCTGCCGCAAAGCGGAATCAACGCCCGGAAAACGGGAAAACGGGATTCGTCACCCGCCTCGACCGGGAGGATCACGGCACCGCCCGGCTCGCGGAAAAATAAACCTCGACGCGCATGATTTCAAGGCCGTGGCGGATTACATTCATCTCAATCCGGCCCGCGCGGGATGGGCTGATGTTGCTGAGAAAGGTAGACCGCTGCAAAGAGATCTGCGCCGCAATCGCCAAAAGCCATACCGCGGTTGGCAACGACTGGCTTGCCGAACGCCTGGCGATGGGTCACGGTCCCTGCGTGAGCAGCCTAGTCAACCGGATCCGCCGGGACAAAAAAGAACAGCCTTGAAAAAGTATGAGAAAATATGGAAAATCTAGGACTGACCCCGTTTATTAGCAAAATATGAAAACGTTCATTTCAGTTATAATTGCATTTTTATTTTCTATTTTCAGTTCGCAGGCGATTGGCTTAGATGACCTTCTCCTTAAGATAA
>CAYXZE010000096.1:2869-8585 GCA_964469395.1 uncultured Luteolibacter sp. | reverse complement strand
GCACCTTCGCCAACGTCCGCATCAAGAACCTCATGGTTCCCGGCATCGAAGGCGGCGTCACCCGTTGCTTCGCGGGTCAGACAGCGAATCGCTCGAACCTCATGGAGGAAACCCACGAACTGGCCAACGGCACCATCACCGGTGCCACACCCACGAACGGCGATAATGACATCCTGCCCATCTACGACGCCGCAGCCGCCTACCAGAAAACCGGCACCCCCACCATCATCATCGGCGGCGAGGACTACGGCATGGGTTCCAGCCGCGACTGGGCCGCCAAAGGCACCAACCTGCTCGGCGTGAAAGCCGTCATCACCAAGTCCTTCGAGCGCATCCACCGCTCCAACCTCGTCGGCATGGGCGTCCTCCCCTGCAACTTCGTCAACAAGGAAGACTACGACAAAATCAAAGCCCTCGGCAGCGCCACCTTCGACCTCACCGGCATCGACAACGACCTCAAGCCCATGCAACAAGCCACCCTCCGCGTCCACCCCGCCGAAGGAGCCGCATTCGACGTCCCCGTCATCATCCGCATCGATACCCCGGTGGAAAAAGACTACTACCGCGCCGGCGGCATCCTCCCCTACGTCCTCGCCCAGATCCTGGCCTGAGCCTGTGGCATCAGCCTGTGACCGCCGCATCTCCCATCAAATCGCCAATCATCCTTGATGGAAAAATGACAAGGATGCTGACGGCGCGATCTAACCACAATGGGAGCGATAGCGGACATGGACGAACTGACTGATCAAAACACTTCGTCAAATTGCGCTGATTTTGACTGATTTTACTTGTTGCGGGCCGAATTGATATCGTTTCGATTTCCACAATTCATATCGAGTGATTTTCGGCCGATGGCCGAGTTGATATCGTATTCTGCGGCCTGAACCATCGTAGTGCGTCGTTTGAGTTATGACGTCTGAGGTGGTTCGGGCGTGGATTTTCTGAGGCATGGGCCTCGGTGTGAATTGCCGAATTATCATCGTGCGTGATTTCCAAATTGTGGTCGGGTGATTTTCGCCGGATTTCCACACTGACATCGTGTTTTTGGTCCGCTGCGGTCGTACTTCCGGGCGCGGATTACGGCGTGGTGGGTGCTTCGGAATGGGGCGCTGCCCCATGCCCCGGGATTTTTTGAAGGCATGGCCGAGAACTCGGAATGCCATTATTTGTTAGATCCGGTGCATTGCGGAGGGCATGGCCACTCCTCCTCGAATGCACGAAAAACGGCATGACCAGCCCGATCCTTTCGCCTGGTTCAAAATTTACCTGAAATTCATCCCGCCGAAGGATAATACGATCTAACGGAAACGCCGACTTTCTCACCCCCCCAGATAACTCATCTCCGCCTTGGGCAAGCTCACCCGCCCGCGCAGTTCGGAGTAACGGTCATCCCGCATCCGCCAGATCGAACGGACGGTTTCCCGCAACGTCTCCGGCTCCGCGCGACTCCGCAAAAGCCCGCGCAGGTCGTGGCCCGCCGCCGCAAACAGGCAGGTGAAAATCTTCCCGTCCGCCGACAGCCGCAACCGCTGGCAATCCCGGCAAAACGGCTTCGTCACCGAGCGGATCAACCCGATCTCCCCCGCCCCGCCGACATGCCGCCAATGCGCCGCCACCTCGCCGCGATACGCGGGATCGCGGGGTGCCAACGCGAACTCCTCGCCGAGAATCGTTAGAATCTCGTCACCCGGAACCACCTCGCCGAGCTTCCAGCCGTTCGTCTCGCCCACATCCATGTATTCGATGAAACGCAAATCCACGCCGGTCGCTTTCGCCCAGCGGGCCAGCGGCAGGATTTCCCCCTCGTTCACGCCGCGCTGGATCACCGAGTTCACCTTCACCGGCAAGCCGTAAACCTGCGCGGCACGGATTCCGGCGAGCACCCGCTCCACCTTCGCCCCCACACCGTTCATCTTCGCGAAAATCCCGGAGTCCAGCGCATCGAGACTCACCGTCACCCGGTTCAGTCCCGCCAGCGCGAGCGCTTCCGCATGATGCGCCAGCAAGACGCCGTTGGTGGTGATCGCCAGATCATCCACGCCATCCACCGCCGCCAGCATCGCGACCAAATCCTTCAGCCCGCGCCGCATCAACGGCTCGCCGCCGGTCAGCCGGATTTTCCCGATCCCCAACGGAACCAGCGTTTCCACCAGCCTCACGATTTCCTCGAAACTCAACAACTCCTCCCGCGGCATGAACGCATAATCCCGCCCGAACACCTCCACCGGCATGCAGTAGCGGCAGCGGAGATTGCAGCGATCCGTCACCGAGATCCGCAAATCACGCAACCCGCGTCCCAAAACATCCACCGGCAAATCCATCGCCGGGAGCATGAAAGGATCCCCACCCGACCGCAATTGCAATGATTCGCCATTCACGCATGCGAGCGGACGACTTCGATGGCGGAGCAATCCAAAGCCTCGATGTGGGCGCGGGTGCGGCGGTGACAAACCAGGCTCTCGCCATCGCTGAGCACGATATCCGCAGTGTCGCCGTCCCGCGTGATCCAGACCCGGCCGCGGATGCAGGAAACCCTGCCGCCGGCCGGAAATGAAACGGTCAGGAGCTTTCTTCTGTCGAGGTCGTGACGCTGGCGGACCGGCTCGGACCCGCAACGGAATCCGTGAAGCCTGCGTGTGAGGAAAATGGCGGGAAAGGTCGTCTGCATGGGTGGAGATTGGCCCGGTTCCGCCGGGCGCGGTAGCCACAGAGCGGTGGATTTCCGACCTGAACAGATTCTAAATTTGACACATCTGTATAGGTCGCTTTCACTGGGATCTGTCCATTGTCCCGCAATCTCCAACGGATAGGCTCGCCCCATGGAACGTGACTCCGCCCAACCACTCTACCTTCGCATCGCGGATCGCATGGAAGCGATGATCGACGCCGGCTCGCTGCGTGCCGGAGACCGCATTCCTTCCGTCAGACAATCCAGCGTGCAGCACCAGGTGAGCATCCCCACGGTGATGCAGGCTTATGAGCTGCTGGAAAGCCGGCGGTTGATCGAAGCGCGTCCGAAATCCGGCTTCTACGTGCGCCCCCGGCTGGCCAAGTCGCTGCGCGAACCGGTGGCATCCAAGCGCAAGCCGGAAGTCGCCTCGCTCGCGGGCTTCACTCCGCCGGTGTCGATGATACAGGACCTAACAAATCGACTGTTGGTGCCGCTTGGTGTGACGGTGCCGGGGGACGAGTTGATCCCGATGGAGAAACTGGCGCGACTGACCGCATCCTTGCTCAGGAAGGATAAGAGTGCGGGTCTGCACTACGACCCCGCGCCCGGCTGCCTGCCCTTGCGCAAGGAACTGAGCAAGCGCTCGCTGGACTGGGGCTGCGGCTTCGATGCCGAGGATTTCGTGGTCACGGTTGGCGCGACCGAGGCGCTGCATCTCGCGTTGCTCGCGGTGACCCGGCCGGGCGACACGGTGCTGGTCGAGTCGCCAACCTACTACGGCACGCTCAATTTGCTGGCTCTGCTCAACCTGAAAATCATCGCCGTGCCCGCGTCGTCGGGTCACGGGCTGGATCTCGACGCGGTGAAAGACGCGCTCGCGCGGCATCCCGTCGCCGCCATGCTGGTGATTCCCAATTTCTCGAATCCACTCGGCAGCCTGATGCCGGTGGCCAACCGCCGCGAGTTGTTAGGACTGGCGGTGAAGCACGGCATCCCGATCATCGAGGACGACATCTATGGCGATCTTCCGCATGAAGGGCCGCGCCCGCATTGTCTGAAGGCGCTGGATCGCACGGACCAGGTGATCCTGTGCGGGTCGTTTACCAAGACGCTTTCTCCGGGTCTGCGGGTGGGCTACATCGCCGCCGGAAAACATCAGCGCCGGGTGATCGAGTTGAAAAACGCCTTCAATCTCGGTGGTCCGCCGCTGCCCGCGCTGACGGTGGCGGAGTTTCTGCGGACAGGTGGCTACGAGCGGTATTTGCGCAAATTATGCCACACCTACCGCGACCAGGTATGCAAAATGCGCGAGACCGTGGCGGAGGTGTTTCCAGAAGGAACCAAGCTCAGCAACCCCACGGGCGGCTTCGTGCTCTGGCTGGAGTTGCCGGGAAATACCGACATCCTGCCCGTGTTTCACGAAGCGCGCGCCGCGGGCATCAGCTTCGCGCCCGGCCCGTTGTTTTCACCTGACGGTCGTTTCAAAAACTGCATGCGCCTGAGCTGTGGCGCGCTGTGGAGCCCGCGGATCGAGGCCGCGCTCGGCACGCTGGCGGAAATCATCCGGCGGATGAAGTGAATGCCGGGCCGACAACGAATGGGGTCAGAGAGCCTTCGGACCCGCACATGTGAATTCGCGAGAATTGACCCCATTCACGAAACCGCCTTTTGGGGCCAATGCACATTTTTGATCGTGGCGAGCCTTCCACCACCCGTTACATTTTCCAAATCTGCCAAGTTAAGAGGGATGTTTTCACGCCATCAAAACCCATCAGGAATCACGCAGGCGTTGCATGACGCCGCCGCGATCAGGGATTTTCGCTTTTCTGAGTGCGGCGGGGATCAGATCGATATCGTAGGAACTTTCATGCAACATGAGACCCTTTGCGTCGAATAGCGCGGCACGAATCGTCATCGGCTGGCGTTTATCGACCTGTGGGATCTCGAAAACCATGACCCCTTGGGCTGCTGGTTTGCAGGCGACGATTTGAGCTGGGTTGGAGCCGCTCATCACCACCTTGCCGCCGATCTCCACCTGGTAGCGCAACACGGCTCCGGGGTGTGTCTGGTGGGTGTCGTTGCAGAGCCATACGCCGCAATCGTAGGTTTCTCCGCTATAGACGAAAAAGCGTCTTGGTCGCAGGTTCACCGCCAGCGGCGCGTTCGCATCGCGGAAGGCGAAATAGGCTGGCTTGGCCTGGCGGTCGAAATCCACCACCGACTTCGGCCAGCCGTTGGGCCGGGCGTCGATGAGCAAGAATTGCGCGTAGGAGTTCAACCGTTCGTCGCGGCGCATGACTTCGGTTTGCAGTCGGTTAGCCCCTTGTTGATGTTCGCGGCTGACGTCCACCCAATCCTGCATGGTGCCTTTGCCGGGCTCGCCATACCAACTCTTTTTACCGACCCGGATGATCTGGCTCATCGGGACTAGCGTCGGGTCCCACTTGCCGTCGGCGGACTCCTTGAGCCACTCAGCAGGGAAATGTTTTTTCATGAAGGCGACGGTGTTTAAGCCCTCGGCTCCATACTCACCACAAGCGTGCATCCAGCCCGGATTGGTTCGCATCCAGCCGCCGGTGTAGGCGCTCGCCATGCGGATTCCCGCCCCTCTATACCACAGGGTATACCAGTGGTGATCGGACGAAGCCTGACTGAGGTTCAAGAAATCGCCGTCCACCCACTTGGTGACCTGGTCGGGGTTCACGGCGGCGATGCGCTTGTCGAAATCCTTGAACATCGCCACCATGCCGGGGCCGTCGAGTTTGGGCTCATTGAGCAGGAGTCGCTGGGGCCCAGGCTCGTTCAGGTAGGAGATCAGGGCGTTCGAGGGGTGGCTGCGCACTAGGCGGGCGGCGGCCACTACCTGACGGCGTTCCTCCGGCAGCATTTCCACATAAACTGAGCCGAAGTTAGGCAGGTCGGTTTGTGCCAGCATGCCGAGCTTGTCGAAGTAGTCATAAACTTCCTCCTGGCACGGCTGCTGGGTCAAACGCCAGAAATTCAGGTGCGCGATTTTTCCGATGAGGATGTCGTCGCGCAGTTTGT
>CAYXZE010000096.1:0-2769 GCA_964469395.1 uncultured Luteolibacter sp. | reverse complement strand
CGCCAGAAATTCAGGTGCGCGATTTTTCCGATGAGGATGTCGTCGCGCAGTTTGTCGAAGTCTTTTTCCATCACGCTGAGAGCGAAATTGCCCATCGTATTGGAACCGCGCAGGCGGATTTCGGAGCCGTTGAGGTAGAAGCGTCCCTTCGGCTTGCTGGTCTTCGATTCCACGAAGGTGCGCATGCCGATTTGTTTTTTCGCGGCATCCACCGCCTTGCCGCCCTGCATCACGCGGACTTGAAGCTGGTAAAGCCAAGGTTCGTCGTTCGTCCACCGACGAAGCTGATTTTCGGGAATGGAGAAATTGAATTTATATAATGAGACGCCGGGCGAGATTTCCTTGGGCGATTCGCTAGGAACCCTTTGGTTTTCCGCCACCACGGCTTTGAAGTTCTGGCCGTAGAGGGAATATTCCAGCGTGACCGGCGCGCCGCCTGTCGTCTGCGCGACCTCCACCCATACTTCCGCCTCTTTTTCACCCGTAAGTGGTCGCACGAAAATGTCGTTCACATGAGCCGCCGGGCGGGATTCCAGCCAAACCCGCTGCGACAGACCGAAGCCCGCCGGGGCACAAGTCCAGCCCTCGTTCGGCTCGTCCCATCCTGGACTGCCGAGCGCGCCGATTTTCATGCCGGATTGCCCCTTGGCCGAATTCGCGTAGGCGAAGGGGATATACTCGTTGCGCACCCGCACGAGGATCACGTTTTTGCCCGGCTTGACGCGCGGTTTGATATCGAACTCGAAGGCATCGAAAAAGCCCGTGTGCGAGCCGACGAGCGTGCCGTTGACATACACATCGGCGTGGTAATCCGCGCCGTTGAAGTGAAGAAAGAGGGAATCTTGGGAGAGCAATTTCGCATCGATATTCACCTCGGTGCGGTAGTAGGCCGTGGCGGGTCCCTGTGGTCCCCAGTAGTGAGGGATTTTCACCTGCTTCCAGTCACCCTTGCCTTGTGCCGCGCCCGTGTGATCGGTGGCGTCTTCATCCGATGCATACCGCCAGTCGAAGGATTCCAACTCCAGAGCATGCCTCTTGGGCAGGGCCGGAGCGAGATCCGCCATGAATGGTGCGTATTTGGTGCGCATCCGCTTCAATTCGGCCTCCAATTGCGCTTGGGTGGCGATTTTTTCCGCCGGGGCGAAACCCGCGGTGGGCTTGGCGTCCCACGGCAGCGGAGCTAGGGACGACTTGGGAGCTTTCTGTGCCGGGACCACCTTGTTCTTGGCACCGCTTTGTTTGGCGATGTCCTCAAAAACATCACTCGATTCGTCCGCCGGGGATGCTGGAGTCTGGGCGGACGCCGGGAGTGCGGACAACGCGAGAGCCAGCGACAATGGCAGGAAACGCACGACGCCGGAGCGGGATGAGGAAAATAGTTTCATAATAGTTTTATTGCAGGACATAAGGACAATCACTTAAAAAAGCTCCGTTTCGTTTCAGCTCAAAATTGGCAAGTAATACCACTTAGCTCATCAAACGATGACGAATGGTATATGAAATTTAACCATACGACCAGCCTCGTTTTATCCTAAAATCCGCAGTTGAGATTTATATTGGGGGTATTTGAGGTGTGATGAGTGCCCGTGGTGGTGATGGTTTACCATGTAAGGTCAGCTTATCGTGGCGCGATTTGAGATGGTATCCACTACAGCAGTCTCGAATTTACAAGAAAAGGGTGATTCACCCGCTGGGTGAGAGGAATATGATTTTGTTTTTGGCTTCAAACGCCCAAGGTATAAGGAATTAACCTATTTTGGGCTAGTTCCAACTGCGGATTCTAGTTTTATCAAGCTCTGGGACCAGCTACGGATTGGCAGGCTCCACCGCGCGGTTCGCTCGTGCGGGTGCGGGCTCGGCGGCGAGGAATGCTGCCAGTTCATCTGGCCAGGTTTTGGCTGCGGTGGACATACCAGTGGTCCCCATGCCGAACCCATGACCACCGTCGGGAAGGATGCGCCATTTGGCTTCGCCGCCGTTATCGATGAAGGACTTGGAGTAAATTTCGGCGGCGGCTACCCATGCCGAGTGATCGTTTTTCGCAATGACCATGAAAAGCCGTTTGGCGGCGGTAGATGGCTGGACGGCGGGAATGGTGGAAGCTGGCGCGGTCTCGTTGAGATAGGCTGGGTAAATCAGCACCAAATCGGCAGGTTGGGCGTCATCAGGCAGGCTTTGTGCCAACCGCGCCGCTAGGTGGCCGCCGGCAGAGAAGCCCATGACACCTAGGCGTCCGCTACTTAATCCGAGTTTACCCGCATCGCGGCGCAGCAGTTCCCACGCTGCACGCGCGACGGCCAGCGCCTTATCACGCATCGCCGCCTGGTTGCTAGGTGAGACTGGGTATTCAAGGACGACTGCGTCATAGCCCTGCGCGTTGAGGAATGCGGCGGTCTTGAAGCCTTCCTTTTCCACCGCCAGAATACCGTAACCACCTCCCGGGAAAATTAACATCGTCCCGTGCGGTTTCTTGGCAGACGTGCGCTTCAGGCACAAGGCCGGGGATTTGAACTCGCGGATGCGACCATCGGCCCCGATGGGATTGCCGCCATCGCACGGCGCGCCGTCGAGCGTCACCCAGGCGGCAGCGCGCGCATCCGGAAGTGCTTGGGCGTTTGCTTCAGCGGCCAGGGAGAACGAGGTCATCAGAAAAATGCCTATGAGAGTCAGGGCGTATTTCATGGATTTCTAGGGCAGTTGTAATTTGGCTTTTTCAGGAGATTCCCCGGCAGGCATGAGGACCAGGTCTTCTCCCGCAGCGGTTTCTAG
>CAYXZE010000095.1:2222-8603 GCA_964469395.1 uncultured Luteolibacter sp. | reverse complement strand
AGATTCCGCCATCGGGCAGAGCCGTTTTCTGCGTCGTTCCCCGGAGTTGGCAGCCCGCGAGCGAAGTCAGGCGCAAAGTCGGAGACAAGGCGCCGGGCAGGCCGAAATCCAAACCGGTGAGCGTGTCGCCGTTTTCCGCACATTTCAGGGCGAGCGGTGGCGGCGCGGTCTGCTGACCTTGGCTGCCAAGAGGAAGAGAACGGGGTTCTCCGGCCTGCGCGAAGGGCGCGAGGGACAGGAGGAGGAGGGTTTTAATGGTGTTTTTCACAAAGGGAATGTGGGTGGGTTTATTTCAGCAAAGGCCGCAGCGCGTCGAGCCTTCAGCCTGAAGGGGAAGATTTCAACCACTGATTGAACTGATTTTCAAGAGGTTGGAAAAGAGCGGCAGTTCACCCTGAAGGTGAGTTGGCTGACTTCAAATTCTTTCAGTAAAATCAGTCAAAATCAGCGCAATTTGACGAAGTGTTTTGATCAGTCAGTTCGTCCATGTCCGCTATCGCTCCCATTGTGGTTAAATCGCGCCGTCAGCATCCTTGTCATTTTCCCATCTAGGTTCAGTTCTTCGGCCAGACTTTGACCTCGCCGTTCACGGGCGTCTCGAAGGGACCGGGGAAAGGATTCGCGGCGTCGCGCTTTTTGCCGAAATAATCGGCATCCACGGCGAGCGGCGAGCCGTCGGCGTTTTCGTAGGGCAGTTGCGGGATTTTCGCGAGGCCTAGCAGTTGGGTGGTCACTGGCTGGCGGGACTGCGCGTTTTTCCATGCGCTGTCCTCGGTGAGCGTGAGATACCAGCCGTCGGATTTTTTCGTGAGTCTGAGTTGCGGATCGTAGTCGGCCTTCACGAGCGAATCGGCATCGAACTTGGCTGGCTGGGCACCTTTGGTATAAACATTTCCCGCTGCGAAACTGGGCAGCGGGCTTTTTTCATAGATGGCGATGTTGGCGCGGGTCGTGAACAGGTTATTATAGAACCGGTGATCGCCGCCGGGCGAGTCGTGAAGGGCGACGACTTCCGTGGAGTGCGGCTTGTGATATGGGGTCCGGCGCTCGTCGGTGTGGTGGATCCGCGTGCCGCCATTGATCAGGTTGTGGGCGAAGGCCATGCTCTTCGCGTTCATGAAAATGGAGTTGGCTCCGGACAGCATGAGGTTGTTGGCGAGCAGCAGCGGGCCGTGCTGCATTTCGAGGAAAATGCTTTCCTGCCCGGTGTCGTGGATCAAATTTCCGGTGACTTGGGCACCCTGGCACATCCAGTCGAGCCAGATGCCGAAGCAGCCGGAGTTATAAATATGGTTGTCGCGGATGATGCCGTCGATGAAGCCGTGGAACTTGATGCCTGCCATTTCATAACCGCTGAAAGCCTTGCGCTGATAGATGTCGTGGATTTCATTGCCGGTGACCTGGCTGAACGAGCAGCCCAGGCTGCCGACCACGGCGTTTTGCTCGCAGTGGTGGATGTGGTTGTTGCGGACGATGTGGTGGCCGACCGTGTCCTTGTTCCAACCGTTGGCCAGCGCCTGATCGATCGTCTTGGTGTAGGCTTGCGAGTCGTTGCCGGCGTAGTTGTCGCCCTCCTCCTGATATTTGCCGAGTGCCACACCGGCGCAGATGGAGTGGGAGATTTCGTTATTTTCAATGATCCAACCCTTGTTCCAATAGGCGGAGACGATGCCGATCTGGCCAGCGGTCGGCGGCGCCCACTGGGTGGCGGCCTGACGCAGGGTGAAACCACGGACGGTGATGTAATTGATGCCGGTTTTGCTCGGGCTGAACACGGTGGGGCGCACGTTGACTTCGACATTCCGGGTGTTCGGATCCACGCCCTTGAACTGCGCCCAGACGGTGGTCCCGGCGTTCGGATCGACGGGCTTGTCCTTGAAGACCAGCGCGAGCGTGCGCTTGAAAGGGCGTCTGTTAGCCATTCCGGCGATCTCGACCTCGACGGTTTCCCAAGTCTGCCAATCCGCAGTTGCCGGCACGGTGGCGGTGCCTAGCAGCTTGCCTTGCGGGTTGTCCAGACGGACTTCGATCCGGCTGCCCGGCACGCCAGCCTTGGCATCCGATGAGACGCGGAACTTGAGCCGGGTCACTCCGGAGAGCGGCACGTCCTGATAGATCGCCCACGAGCCATCGTAAATGTAACCGAGACATCCCCCGCCCTCGACGGATTCGGCGCGCTGTGCATTGCCGATGGCTCCGGCGGAAATCGCGGGCACCTTTTCATTTTCACCGCCGGTGGAGAACCACGCCACATTCATCAGCGGGGCGGTGCTCTTTCCCGGGGCGGTCGCATACCAGCTTCCCGGCCCGCTGGCGGGGGCGAGGACATGGGCGGGAGCATAAACTTCGCTCAGCCATTCGCCATCGAGATAGACCGCGCCGGTGTGGTTGGGTTTGCCGTTGGAAATGAAATAATCACCGCTCACCAGATCGCCGAAGGGATTGTAATCGCCGAAGAATTTGGCGGGCAGCGTGACTTTCCAGGTGTCGTTTTCAACACGCTCCCACCCCTTCACGACTTCGGCACCGGTGATGACGACCTTCTCGCCTTTGGCGGCCTGATAGATGATGCGTTTGGCATCCGATTCGCCACCACGCGGCGGGTCCACGCGCTCGCGGTAAATGCCAGCGTGGACGGTGACGGTATCGCCCGGCATCGCCTTTTGCGCGGCGGCGGAAATGGTCTTCAGCGGGTGCGTGGCGGTGCCTTCGGCGGTATCGTCACCACCGGTCGCGGCCACATGGATTTCAGCGGCGAAGGCGGGTGTCGCGATGGCGCAAACCATGGCGAGGAGCGCGACAGAAAACCTGATGGGTGTGGCGAGTTGGAGCATGGTGATTTTTTTGGGGGAAAATGATGGGTTGCCGCGAACCTTCAGTTCTTCGGCCACACCTTGACCTCACCGTTCACCGGCGTCTCGAAGGGACCGGGGAAAGGATTCGCGGTGTCGCGCTTTTTGCCGAAATAATCAGTGTCGATCGCGAGCGGCGAGCCGTCGGCGTTTTCAAAGGCCATGTCGGGAATCACCGCCTTGCCGAGCAGCGCGGTGGTGACGAGTTTGCGCTTCACCTCGGACGACCATTGGGGGTCGGTTTTGACGGTGAGATACCAGCCGTCGGCCTTTTGCACGAGCTTCGGGGCGGTGTCGAAATCGGGTTTCACCAGTGCTTCGGTGTCGAACTTCGAGGGCGTCGCGCCTTTGGCGAAAACATTGCCGGCGGCCGCGACGGGGAGTTTCGCGCCGTTGTAAGCGCCGAGGTTGGCGCCACTCGCGAGCAGGTTGTTATACCAGCGGTCATCGCCGATCGGGCAGTCGTGCAGGGCGACCTGATCCGTGGAGTGCGGCTTCATATACGGCGTCTTGCGGCCGTCGTGGAGAATTCTCAGGCCGCCCGTGACGAGGTTGTGCGCGATGGCGGAGCCTTCGGAATTGGCTTGGTAGGAGCCGGGCGAGAGGAAGAGATTGTTAGCAACGAGGATGGGGCCGTGGTTCACCTCGGAGAAGAAGTCATGGTGGGCGTTGTCATGGAAAAGGTTGCCGGTCACCTGCGTGCCCTGCGTCATCCAGTCGAGCCAGAGACCGGCGATGGGGCCGTTGTGGTGGATGTGGTTGTCGGCGATGACGGTGTCGATGGCGCCGTGGAACTTGATGCCTGCCATTTCCGCGCCAGACCAGATGCCCTGTTTGTTACAGTCGTGGATTTCGTTGCCGATGATCTTGCTGAACGCGCAACCGAGGCTGCCGACGATACCGGTCTGGCCGCAATGATGGATGTGGTTGCGCCGCACGATGTGGCTGCCGATGTTTTCCTTCGCCCAGCCGTCCTTCTTCCAGGCGTCATCGACGGTTTTGTAATAGCCCTCGGTGTTGCCGCGCTTGCCGTCCCATTGATCGGAATATTTGCCGAGCGCGATGCCGCAGCAGCGGGAGTAGGAAATTTCATTGTCCTCGATGATCCAGCCCTTGTTCCAATAGGCGGTGACGAGACCGACCTGCCCCATGGTGGGCGCGGCCCAATTGGTGGCGGCGTTGCGCAGGTCGAAGCCACGCACGGTGATGTAATTGATGCCGGTCTTCTCGGGGGTGAAAACGGTCGGGCGCACGGAGATTTCCACGGCTGCCTCGTTCGGATCAGCTCCGGGAAACTGCGCGTAAATCACGGTGTTGCCGGCGGTCGCTTCCGATTCCGCTTTCACCGCCGCAGTCGATTTGAAAACGAGGAAAAGGTTTTTCACGCCGGAGGTTTTCTTGATCTTCGCGGTGAAGGGCTGCCATTTCTGCCAATCGCCAGTGACGCCGATCTCGCAGGTGCCGAGCAACGGGCCGTCGAAATGGCCATCGCGCAACTCGATGACGCCACCCGTGCCGGGCGCGGAGGCGGCGCTGATTTCGATGCTTTCGGCACCGTTGCCGAAGTCCACTCCGTCATAGCGCAGCCAGGAACCGTTAGCGATGTAGCCGACGCATTCGCCGCCTTCGGCTTTCGGCGCGTTCTTCGGCCCGTTGCGATCGGCAGCACTGACGGCGGACACGGACGCGCCGGAGGCGGGTTTGAACGAGGCGATGTTCATCAGGAAAGCGGGAGCCTCTTCCGCGACACCATCCACGGTGGCGAACCACATCGGCGCGGTTCCGGCGGGTTTCATCACCGCGTCGAGATTCGGAGCCTCGCCGAGCCAGACGCCGTCGCGGTAAACATTGCCCCGGCGGTGCACGCGCCCGTGGCTGTTGAACCAGTCGCCATGGACTTTCTCGGCGTAGGGATTGAGTTTACCGAAATAAGTGTTAGGCAGGGTGAGCTTCCAGGTGTCGCCGGAGACTTTTTCCCAGCCCTTCGCCACATCCGAGCCGGTGATGGTCACCTTCTCGCCGGGCGCGGCCTGATAGACGATGCGCTTGGCGTCCGATTCGCCACCGCGCGGCGGGTTCACCCATTCGCGGTAAATACCGGCGTGGACGGTGACGGTGTCGCCCGGCATCGCCTTAGCGGCGGCGGCGGAGATGGTCGCGAAGGGGTTTTGCCGCGAACCGTCACCGGCAGCGGTGCCGGACGGCGAGACATGGAGTTCTGCCGCGAACGCCGGCGAGGCGATGAGGCAGGCGATGGCCAGCGTGGTGAAGGATTGGGATTTCATGAGAAAACGGAAAATCGAGTTGGTGCAGGGTATTCACGCTGCGGGCGCAAGTCTTATCGCGTGACGACAAAAAGTGATCGAAATTTGTCAGAAGCAAGGCGGGCGGGATGGCGGAGAGGTGTTTTCACAGGTTTTTCATTGGAATCATTCACCTCCGAAGCCGCACCTTCGTCGCGTCCGGAATCGAGGAAAAATGACTTTCCCGTAAATTTGCCGACGGAATTGCTAGAAAAACCATCGCTCATTAGACAAAAACAGCGAAGGTTTCCGCTGCATGGAGGCACGCCGGAATCCATCCGTCACGCCACCCGCCAGTCGGCGGATCAACTCGTCAGCATTCCCAATCCACCCATGAACCCGCAGAAAAAAATCCTCGTCGCGCTCGCGATTTTAACGCCCGTCGCCGCCATCATCACGCTCTGGCCGGAAACCCCGCCCGCCACCGGCGAGACCGCCACCCACCCGCGGCAACCCGCCGCCCGCCCGTCCCAGCCGCAACCCGCGATGGAGATCCTCACGGCGGAAGACTCCGCGTCCGTTCCGCACAAACGCCTGCGCGAGCCGGTCCTGCCGAAACCCGCGCATCCCGCAACCGCCATGGCGGAGATGTCGGATGAAGCGTTCGCCGCCATGATCGAGAGGATGGAAAAAATCCCCCGCCAGCGCATCGACCGGGACATCCTGGCCCTCAAAAAAGCGATCCCCTCCCTGACAGCGGAGCAGGAAAGCCGGATCCGCGCGGCGCTCGAAGCGGCGCTGCCGAAAATTTCCCGTGCCGGCGAAGGTGCGGGCATCCAGATCACGGGAGGCTCCGGCGCGTCGTCGATTGATTCCCCTCAAATCAAGGACCTGCTCGCGGGACTGCTCGATCCCGCACAATTGCAGTCCTACAACGAACTGCTCGACGCCCGGAAGCGCAGCCAGGACGAAGCGCTGGCGACCAGCCGCTATTCCCGGGCACTCGGCCTGCTGCCCGATCTGACGGAAGATCAGAAAACCGCCCTCCACAGTTATTACATGAACCATTCCGGCCAGCCAGCCCCCTCCCCCGACCAGCAGCGGGAGGAACTGGCAAAGTTCCTCAAACCCGATGAGATCGAAACCTTGGGCGATTCCCAACCGCAAAACATGCCGCAGGAAATGATCTTCAGCAGTGGCGACGGCCCGTCGGGAATGATTTCCATTTCCTCCGGCAGCATCGCCGTGCCGGCCGTAATCGCCCCCGCGCCCGAGAAAAAATAGCG
>CAYXZE010000095.1:0-2122 GCA_964469395.1 uncultured Luteolibacter sp. | reverse complement strand
CCCCATGACAACCCGGCCCGGCAACGTCATTTCCCGTAGGCTTCCAGCTCGGCAACCGCCATCGCCCCGCCCTTCGCCGGTTTGAGTCCGAGGACCTGTATGTAACGGGCATCCACCGGCGTGAACTTCGCCTCGGCCTTGCCGCCGTCGTGCCCGCTTTTTTCTAACACGGTGCGCCAGACGATTCCGTCGTCGGATACGGCGATGTCGAAGCGGGCGGGATAGGCGTCCTTGCCGAAGGAAACCACCACGCGTCCGATCGACATGACTTTCCCCAAATCCACATCGTAGGCCGAGGGGCCTTTGGCGGCGGGTTGGGCGGCGGTGCCGGGGTCGCCATCGATGCCGGCGTCCGCATTCGAGGGCGCGGTGGCCTTCAGCTCGGCGGTGCCGTCGAGATTGAGAATCCGGGCGGCTTTCCAGCAGGCGAGATTCCCCTCGGGAACGGCTTTGAGCTGCTCCCTCGCCTTGATTTTCGCGAGTCTTGCCGCAATGGCTTTCGCCTCGTTGTCATTCGCGGTTTTCAGGGCCTTTTCCGCATCGGCACGGCAGAACGCGGGCACGCCGGAGCAGTGGATCAGCCGCTTGCGGAAGGAATCCCAGCTCTTGCTTTCTTGCGGAGTCCAGCCGCTTTCCGCAACGGCGATGAGGCGTGGATAAACGCGGCGGAGCAAGACGTTTTCATCCGGCACGCGCTCGGTCCACTGGCAGGCCTCGATGCCGATCATGCGCTTCTCCTCCCCGGCTTTCACGCCGATGGCGAGCGGGTTGTATTGATAGGTCGCCTCCAGGCTGAAATTGTGATCGAGGTAATACACGTAAGGCGACATCAGGACGTTGAAACCGTTGTTGGCGAAGTCGCGGGCGTTGTTCATGTTCCGCCAGAAGTGGTTGATCGAGCGCTTGTCCACGGTCTGGCGGTAGATATTGTTCCAGAACACCGCAGTGCGGCCCTTGCCGATGAGGTGCGCGGAGATTTCATTTTGAAAGGCGATCTGGACGTCATCCCAGTGCTTGAGTTGCAGCTTGGCGCGATATGCCTTCATTTCGGAACAGGCTTCCCATTGCTCGGTGAAAACCTCATCCGCTCCGCAATGGATTTCATGGGAGGGAAACAACTCGATCACCTCATCCAGCACATCCTTGCAGAATTGGACCGTCTGCGGACGCGCCACGCACAGGGCGGCGCAACGCTCGCCGGAACCGCGCTCCATCCGGGCGATCACCGGCGTCCAGCCGTTGTCAGGGGACAGTTCCGGATAGGCGGTGGCGGCGGCGGACATGTGGCCGGGCATGTCGATTTCCGGCATGATCCGGATGTGGCGGGCGGCCGCGTAGGCGACGACTTCACGGATCTCGTCCTGAGTGTAAAATCCGCCGTAGCGTCCGTCCTTGCTGTGCTTGGAATTTTTCTCCGCAGGGGTGATCGGACGCCAGGCACCGATTTCGGTCAGCTTCGGGTATTTCTTGATCTCGATGCGCCAGCCGTGGTCGTCGGTGAGATGCCAGTGAAACACATTCAGCTTGAGCGCGGCCATTTCATCGAGACGCGCCTTGACCTCGTCCTTGTCGAAAAAGTGGCGGGAAACATCGAGCATGAAACCGCGCCATGCGATGCGGGGCTCGTCCTCGATGCTCACGCACGGGGCGCTCTTGTCCTTCACCAATTGGAGGAGCGTCTGCGCGCCATAGAAGGCACCGGCGGGAGTGCTGGCCGTGATCGTGATGCCGGTGGCGGTGACGGTGAGCGTGTATCCCTCGGCGGGGAGTCCGGCGGATTTCACAAGGCGGATGGCGGCATCCTTGGCGGAGGGTGCAAGCGGCAGCGCGAGTGAGGCGGCGAGAACCTTGGCCTCATGGGCGAATGCGGCGTCCGCCAGGACGGCGGTTTTTTCCGTCAGGGCAAACCGGCCTTCCGCCGGAGTGACTTTCGTCGGCCAGGGGATCAGGTTCAGGCCGGATTTCTGCGGGACGGCGACCGGGGCGGGTGTTGCCGGAGTCGTCGCCTCCGCGGCAAGGGCCGGCGACCAGGCCAGCGGCAGGACGAGTGATAAAAGGGCGAGGCAGGGAATGTTTTTCATGAAAAATGGAAAAATGCGGGCACATGCCACTACGAGCGTTG
>CAYXZE010000094.1:0-8648 GCA_964469395.1 uncultured Luteolibacter sp. | reverse complement strand
AGCAGGTCACTGACAGCCTGCGCATGATGTGGACCACCATCACCAGCGTGATCGCGCCGGATTCCAGCATCGGGGTGGGCCATCTCAGCGGGCCGGTCGGAATCGGCGATGTGATGTTCCAGTTCATGCAAATGGAAGATGGCTGGCGGCGGATTCTCGCCTTCATGGTGCTGTTCAACGTCAACCTCGCGGTCCTCAACATGATGCCCTTCCCGGTTCTCGATGGCGGGCACATCACACTCGCAATTCTTGAGAAAATCTTCGGTCGTCCGGTCAAGGCGAGACCCTTGGAGATCCTGCAAACCGCTTGCGCCCTCGCCCTCATGTCGCTGATGCTTTTCGTCACCAGCAAGGACATTGGCGACAAATTCGGCCGTGGGTCCGCCAAGCGTGGAGAAGTCGTTTTCCCGGCCAACTGAGGCGGGATTCCGGATGGACTGATTCAATGTCGAGCTTCTTTCCCCGCGAAGAAGCCCGGCCGGACGATGGGAAGAGAAAGAGACGGGCTTCGCGCTGCCGCTTTCGCCACGCATCGGCAGGCGGGCCGAAGTCCCGCCCTCCATATCTTGCCCGGCGCGGGATTTTATTTGACCAAACCGCGCGGATCGGCTGGTCTTTGCACACGATTTTCGGACCGGGGAACTGGAGAGCTCACGTGAGCAGCGGTTATTTTCCCGATTGATGCGCAGCCGACCCCGACGCAGGGAGGCCATTTCCAACATCACCGGAATTCTCCAGAGCCTTCATCGCGCCAGGATTTTCACGGATCCCGCGCGGGGCGATTTTTCATTTCATTTCAATCATCCGAGAACCATCATGCCTTCTTCCAATCGTTATCCGTCCGGCCTCAGCCTCAGCGCCGAAACCGCCCGTAATCTGGCCAACGCCACCGTCACCCCGCCGCAGTGGGATGACATCACGCCACGCTGGCTGCACATTCTGCTTCCCTGGGTCGATGTCGATGGCGGAGTCTATCGCGTCAACCGGGTGAAGCGGAAGAAAAACGGCGTGGCGGTGGATCTTCTGACCGTCGATGACGGCGAGCCGAAACTGCCGGGCACTTTCGTGGATTATGAAAATGATCCGCAGGAGTATCATCTCAGCTCGATCCAGACGGTGCTGCACACCCACACGCGGGTGACGGATCTTTACTCGAACGCCGTGGATCAACTCCGCGAGCAGGTGCGCCTCACCGTCGAGGCGGTGAAAGAGCGCGAGGAGTCGGAGCTGCTCAACCACCCCGAGTTCGGCCTCGTCAACGTGGTGGCGAAGTCCCAGACGATCAAAACCCGCAAGGGCACGCCGACGCCGGACGATCTCGATGAGCTCATCAAACTGGTCTGGAAGAAACCCGCGTTTTTCCTGGCCCATCCCTACGCGATCGCCGCTTTCGGTCGTGAAGCCACCCGCCGCGGCGTGCCGCCGGCCACGGTCACGCTTTTCGGCTCGCCCTTCATCACTTGGCGCGGCATCCCGCTGATCCCCAGTGACAAGCTCGCGATCGACGCGAAAGGCAAGACGAGCATCCTGCTCCTGCGCGTGGGTGAGAATCAGCGCGGCATCGTCGGTCTGCAGAAGGCCGGCGTCACCGGCGAGATCGAGCCGGGCCTTTCCGTGCGCTACATGGGCACCAACGAGAACTCCATCGCCTCCCACTTGGTGACGCGCTATTTCTCGGTGGCCAAACTCGGAGAGGACGCGATCGCCCGCCTTGATGATGTCTCCATCAACAATTATCACGAGTATGTCTGATTTCCGTCCAGATTCCGGCTTGTCCGAGCTGGCGGATTCGGGAGCGGGCGATTTTTTCGGCAACGATTTGATCGCGCGGCTGGCGAATGAAATTTTCGCCGGCTCGAACCACGTCCCCGCCTCCCCGGAAGTGCCGGGCGTTCCGTCGCTTGCCGTGGCCGGAGTGCCCGCGCATGTTCCGCAGACGGCGGCACCCGCCGTTCCCGCATCATCCGCAGGCTCGCGGGAAATCGATCTGTCAGGCGGTTTCCCCTCCTCCCACTCCCCGGACGCGCCGCCGCCGGTACACCCGACGGTGGTGGGCGCGGAATCCGCCGCGGAGGTCCCGGGCGGCTCGACTCCCCAGGGCGGTCACACTCCGGGGGCGAGCGATTCCCACGAATTCGGCGAGCCGTATTCCTACTCGAAAGGTTTCGGACGGCAGGCTTCCCGGCCGTCCAGCCACGGCATTTTTGAAATCCCCGGCACCGATCCGGCGGGTGGCGGACCGCTTTACTACTTCCTTGAAAACCCGAGACCACCATCCCTGCCTGCCGATCCCGGATTCGCATCCATCGGCAAGAGCGCGCCGGTGGGTTTGCTCGATGTGGAAGGCATCCGCCGGGATTTCCCCGCCCTGCACCAGCGCGTGAACGGACACCCGCTGGTCTGGCTGGACAACGCCGCGACCACTCACAAGCCACAGAGCGTGCTCGACGCGACATCCTCGTTCTACGGCCGGGACAATTCTAACATTCACCGCGCCGCTCACACGCTGGCCGGACGCTCCACGGATTTATTCGAGTCCGGTCGCGAGAAAGTCCGCCAGTTTCTCGGCGCGGCGGATGCCAGGGAGATCGTCTTCGTCCGCGGCACCACCGAGGCCATCAACCTCGTCGCGCAGACCTATGGCCGGGAGAATATTGGCGAAGGGGATGAAATCATCCTCAGCGTCCTCGAGCATCACGCGAACATCGTGCCCTGGCAGTTGCTGGCCAGACAAACCGGCGCGAAAATCCGGGTGATCCCGGCGAACGACCGTGGCGAATTGATCCTTGAGGAAATCCCGAAGCTGTTCAACGCGCGCACCAAATTCGTTTCCATCACCCAGGTTTCCAACGCGCTCGGCACCATCAACCCGGTCGAGGAAATCATCGCCATCGCCCACAGCCACGGCGTGCCCGTGCTCGTCGATGGCGCGCAGTCCACGCCGCATATCCCGATCAACGTGCAGGCCATGGACGCGGATTTCTTCGTGTTTTCCGGGCACAAGGTGTTCGGCCCCACCGGCATCGGCGCGCTTTACGGCAAGTCGCATTTGTTAGAATCCATGCCGCCCTGGCAGGGTGGCGGCCACATGATCCGGGACGTGACGTTCGAGAAAACCGTCTTCAACAGCGCCCCGGAAAAATTCGAGGCCGGCACGCCGGACATCGCCGGCGTGGTCGGGCTGGGAGCGGCGATCGACTATCTTTTCGGCATCGGCATCCCCGCCATCGCCGCATACGAGCATTCATTGTTAGAGCATGCGGTCTCAGCGCTGTCGTCGATCCCGGGCATCCGGCCGATCGGAACGGCGCGCGCCAAGGCGAGCGTGCTCGGCTTTGTCATCCCGGGCATCGAAAACGAGCGCATCGCAAAACATCTCGACCGGCATGGCATCGCCGTGCGGGCCGGGCACCACTGCGCCATGCCCGCGCTCCGGCATTTCGGCGTGGAAAACACCGTGCGTCCGTCACTCGCATTCTATAACACCCCGGCCGAAGTGGAGGCGCTGGTCCGGGTGCTCCACCAGATTGCCAGAAAGGGAGCCTGACCGCCATGATCGACCTCGACATTCCCGGCTTCGGAGCGTTTTCGCTCAAGCATCTGGTGATCGATTACATCGGGATTTTCGTCATCCAGAAAGAAGGCGGCTCGGTGCGGGCGTTTCACCGTGCGGATGTCCTTGCCACGAACGCTCTCGAAGCCCTTGAATTATTGCGAAATCCCGGCCGTCTTGTCGCCACCCTCAGATCCTGATGAAAACCATCACACCCGAAGAACTCTCCACTCAGCTTTCCCTCCAATCCGGTTTGCCGGTCATTGATGTTAGAACGCGCGCCGAATTCGCCTCCGCCCATGTCCGTCAGGCGGTGAATTATCCATTGGATGAAATTTCTCCAAAAGCCCTCGTGGCGGGCGGAACCTTGCCGGGCGGCTCGCCCGTTTACATCCTCTGCCATTCCGGCAAGCGCGCGGAAAAGGCGGCGGAGAAATTCAGCGCGGAGGGATTCGGCAATGCCGTGGTCGTGACCGGCGGCACGCAGGCCTGGATCAAGGCCGGACTGCCGGTGGACGAGGGCCCGGGGAAAACCATCAGCCTGGAACGCCAGGTACGCATCGCGGCCGGCGCGCTCGTCCTGTCGGGAGTGACGCTCGGAACCTTCGTCCATCCCGGATTTTACGCGATTTCCGCCTTCGTCGGTGGCGGGCTGGTTTTTGCCGGCATCACCGACTGGTGCGGGATGGGCCTGCTGCTGGCCCGCGCTCCGTGGAACAATCGCCGGTCGGCATGAGCGACACCGCATCATCTCCCGCTTCATTGGCCGGAGTGTCTCCGTCCCATGACGAGATCGCCGCCAAGCTGCTCGCCTCCTATCAGAACTTCGGCGGGCTCAATCACAGCGAGTCGCTCAACCTCCCGTCCAAGCACGCGGTGGGCGAGATCTGCGAGGGACTGCTGCAACTGCTGTTCCCCGGCTTTCACGATGACGACGTCATCCGCGGCGGCTCCATCGGGGAGCTGACCTCCCGGCGCCTCGCCGACCTGATTTCCCGCCTTGAAGACCAGGTCCGCAAGAGCGTGCGCATCGGCAACCCGCAGCGGCCCACCGGCAAGACCGAGCCGATCATCCGGAAATTCTGCAAGGCGCTCCACATCGTCCGCGAAGTGCTGCGAACCGACATCGAGGCCGCCTATAACAACGACCCTTCGGCGCGCAGTCATGAGGAAATCATCCTTTCCTACCCCTTCATCGAAGCCATTTCCATCCAGCGCCTCGCCCACCGCCTCTATCGCGCGGGAGCGCCGGTGATCCCCCGGATGATGACCGAGTGGGCGCACGGCCGCACCGGCATCGACATCCATCCGGGGGCCAGCATCGGCGCGCATTTCTTCATCGATCACGGCACCGGCGTGGTCATCGGCGAGACCTGCAACATCGGCAGCCACTGCAAGATCTACCACGGCGTCACCCTCGGCGCGCGCAGCTTCGTCAAGGACGGGGCGGGTCACGTCATCAAGGGCCTCAAGCGCCATCCGAACCTCGGCGACAACGTCACCATCTATCCGAACTCCACGATCCTCGGCGGGGAAACCGTCATCGGCTCCAACTCGACGATCGGCGCGAACGTGTTTCTCATGCACAGCATCCCTCCTGATTCGCTGGTGATCTACGAGGAGAAAAACCTTTCCATCCGCAGCAAGGTGAACCGCGCCCACGCCGACCTTTCCTGGTCGATCTAACAAACAAATACATATATCTCCATGAGTTATCACGGCCTCGACCATTTCGTCGGCAACACCCCGCTGATCCGGCTGAACCGGCTTTCGGATCTGACCGGTTGTGAAATCCTCGGCAAGGCGGAGTTCATGAATCCCGGCGGCTCGGTGAAAGACCGCGCCGCCCTCGGCATCATCACCCGCGCGGAGAATGACGGGCTGTTATTTCCCGGCGGCACCATTGTCGAGGGAACCGCGGGCAATACCGGCATCGGCCTGACCATCATCGGTCAGGCGCGGGGCTACCGCACCGTCATCGTCATTCCGGAAACCCAGTCGCCGGAGAAAATCTCCCTGCTGCGGGCGCTCGGCGCGGAAGTCATGCCCGTTCCGGCAAAGCCCTACAGCGATCCGCGGAATTACAATCACATCGCCCGCCGGCTGGCGGTGGAGAACGGATGGTTCTGGGCGGACCAGTTCGACAACCTGGCCAACCGGCAGGCGCACTACGACACCACGGGGCCGGAAATCCTCGCGCAGACACATGGCTCCGTGAACGCCTTCGTCTCCGCGGTCGGCACCGGCGGCACGCTCGCCGGCACCTCGCTTTTCCTGAAAGAGAAAAACCCCGGCATCGCGACGGTGTGCGCGGATCCCTACGGCGCGGCCATGTGGGGCTGGTTCACTCAGAACCGTCTTGATCTCGATGATGGCGATTCCTTCGCCGAAGGCATCGGCCAGGGCCGGGTCACCAAAAACCTTGAGGACATCCAAGTGGACAAGGCCTACCGCATCGACGACCACACGGCGATCTCGATTCTCCATCAACTGCTACACGAAGAAGGGCTTTTCCTCGGACTTTCCAGCGGCATCAACATCGGTGGCGCCCTGCGCTACGCACAGGATGCGGGCCCCGGAAAAACCATCGTCACCATCCTTTGCGACACCGGACAGAAATACCAATCCAAGCTCTACAACCCCGAGTGGCTCGCCGAAAACGATCTGGTGCCCTCGCCGGATCTGATTCGCGATTCGTGACAGCCTGAGAAATAATCAAGCATGCTGAAGTAATTTCCGGATCAGTTGCCAAAAACGCACTGTTTTTCCGGAATTGGGCGGACTTTGCCGGACAGCAGCATTTGCTCTTCCGAGTAACACTTTTGTAATGTGTTGACGCACCCGAGGAACTTGAGACGCAATTGTGGCTGGGACATCCTGTCCCAGCCTGTCGTGGAGGACATCCTTTCCCCATTTTTCCAGCCAAGTTACTCTGCTTTCCACACTCCAGCGCGGCGCGGGTTCTGATGCTCAAAACGAAAAAAGCCCCAATCACGGGGCTTTTTCTGTGCACTTGCAGATGTACACCCGAAGGGACTCGAACCCCTAACCTTCTGATTCGTAGAATGTCTAACTTGCTTAACATTATGTAGTTGCATGCAATCTGATGCTTGTTGATTCCCGGTTTTTCCATCTCCGGCCAATCCCTATAGGAGCAGGTTTAAGCAACAACGGGAAGGTATTTTGTCACCATTTGTCACCAAGCATCAATTACTTATGGAGAGCAATGGCACCTATCAGCAAGAAAATTGGTAAGGCCTCAACGGGCATGGATATCCGGCGATGCGGTCGTAAGACTTCGCGTTTTTCTGCGTCTCCGCGAAGAATGCATGCTCGAGGCGCTCGCGGCGGGAGGAAAAGCGGCGGATATTCTCGGACATCTTGAGTTTCATTTCCTTCCTCTGGCGGCAACTCGACAAAGCCGTTTTCTATAAAGGCACTCCCTGACACGATCGAACAACAATGGACTCTGACCACCAATCCCGCGCCATCGCCACGGACGGAAGTGGAGCAAAGCTTGGTTCCTGATTGTCGAAAAAAGACGGAATCGAAGTTTACAGGTGGCCTTTCAATTCTTAGAATGTAAACATGTCTGATGTGCTCCAAACCTTCTCCCGCCGCCTAGGCCAAGCTCGAAAGATCGCGCGGCTGTCGTTTCGCGAGCTCTCCGAAGCCTTGGGAGGAGTGCCATCGCACACGATGCTTTCGCGCTATGAAAAGGGCGAGACGATGCCGGATGGTGCCGTTCTGGCGCGCTTGGTGGAGGCGCTCAAACAGCCCGCGGATTTTTTTTTCCGATCCTACGAGGTGGAGTTTTCGGGGCTGAGTTTCCGGCGGAAAGCGAGCTTGGGAGTCGGCAGACGGCAGGCGATTGAGGAGAAGGCCCGCGACTTTTTCTCACGCTATCTGGAGCTGGAGGAGCTGCTGAATGCGAAAATCCCCTATGCACCGCCTTTTGAGGGTGAGGAAATCACCCGGGAGGAAGACGTGGAACGTTTCGCCTTGGAGCTGCGGAATAAATGGAATCTGGGGACGGATCCCATTCCCAACCTCCAGCAGTTCATCGAGCTGAAGGGGATAAAGGTGCATGAGGTGGCAACGGACGACCCTGCCTTCGATGGATTTTCCTGCGATGCGAACGGCGAGCCGATCATCGTCGTGGCAAGCTGGCTGGGCCGGAACGTGCCGCGCAAGCGCATGACGCTGGCCCACGAGCTGGGGCATGTCGTATTACCCATTCCGGAGGGCCTACCGGAGGCGGATCAGGAAAATCTGGTGAAGCCATTTGCCTCGGCACTCCTGATGCCCGAAGAGCATTTCAAAACGATGTTTGGCGGTCGCCGAAGCGGGATCTCCTTGGGTGAGCTGTTGGAACTGAAAACTTACTTCGGAGTCTCCATGATGGCGATCATGTATCGAGCCTCTCGCCTAGACCTGATCAGCCAGGCGGTTTACGAGCGGTTCTTTATGCTGGCCAGCATGCGCGGCTGGAGGAAACGGGAGGTCGGGGAACCGGGTGACGAGATGTTCGAGGACACCGAAAGCCATGGTCGAATGCGACAGATGGTTCTTCAATGCGTCGCGGAAGGGGTAGTGAGCAGTTCCCGCGGAGCCGCACTGTTGGGTGTGCCGCTTGAGCAGTTCCGTCAGATTTTCAAGGAGTCCTTCGCCTGAACCTGCTGATTCATGAGGATTCTAGTGCATGATGCGAACCTGTTGATCGACCTGTTTCACGGGGGATTGCTGGAGATTTGGTTCGCGCAGGGTTATGAGATTCACACGACATCCCTCGTATTGACCGAACTTACGGACGCAGAGCAGAGAGCCGCGGCCGATGACTTGATTTCGCGAGGGGCATTGATCATTTCCGATACGGCGGCAAACGAATGGAGTGCAGCGGAAAAACTGGCCCGAACTTGGGGAGTAAGCATCCCTGATGCATCGGTGGCGCTACTCGCCAGAAAAATGGACGCGGTTCTTATGACAGGAGACGGCACCCTCAGGAAGAAAGCCCTCGCTGAGAAAATGGAGGTGAAAGGAACCCTGTGGGTAGTGGATGAGCTCGTCACCAGAGATGCGCTGTCATATTCGGAAG
>CAYXZE010000093.1:0-8680 GCA_964469395.1 uncultured Luteolibacter sp. | reverse complement strand
CTCAAGTTCCACCCGAAGGGCCACGCGTTCTTTTTCCCGGACATCACCGACGAGCAGAATCTGGCCACCGGTCTCGACTTCACCCTCAACTCCCGCATCTTTATCGACCGCCGCAACGTCGGCACCTCGCTGGATGGAGACAAGGTGCTCGTTTCGCTCATCAAGCAGGTGCCGCGCCCGTTCCGCACGCGCAGCGAATTCACGCCGGACCCCTCGGATGAAATCCGCGGCAAGGTCGAGCAAGTCCTCGCCCGCCGCTCCGGCAAACTGGTGGGGCTCTATCAGAAAAAGGCCGGTTTCGGCTGGGTGGATTGCGACGACAAGGCGATCGAGGGCCGGATCGACGTCATCGGCGACACCACCGCGCTGCCGGGACAGTTGGTCGTCGTGGATCTGGAGGACTGGGAAAACCGCAACGCCACGCCGCGCGGTCGCGTCATCGAGGTGTTAGGTTGGCCGGGCGATCCGGGCGTGGACATCATTTCCGTCATTCACCGCTACGGCCTGCGAACCTCCTTCCCGGACGAAGTGCTGGCCGAGGCCCGCGCCGTGCCCGAGGAACCCGAGGCCTCCGAGATCGCCCGCCGCAAGGATTGGCGGGACAAGCTGGTCATCACCATCGACCCCGCCGACGCGAAGGACCACGACGACGCGATCTGGCTGGAGAAAACTCCGCGCGGCTGGACGCTGGCTGTCCACATCGCGGACGTTTCCCACTACATCAAGCCCGGCAGCCCGATGGACAGCGAGGCGATCGACCGCGGGAACTCGACCTATCTGGTGGACCGCGTGCTGCCGATGTTGCCGACCGAGTTGAGCAACGGCATCTGCTCGCTCAAGCCGAACGTGGACCGTCTGACCAAGTGCGCGGTGCTGGAAATTTCCCGGGAGGGGGAAATCACCAAGGCGAGGTTCATCGATGCGGTGATCCACAGCCGCGCCAAGCTTTCCTACGAACAGGCGCAGGCGATTCTCGACGGCAAGCCCGCGCCGGAAGGCTCGGATCCGCAGCTCGTCGGTCTGGTCAAGGAGGGCTGGAAACTCGCCGCCACCTTGCGCGAGCGCCGGTTCCGCCACGGCGCGCTCGATCTGGAAATGCCGGAAATCAAAATCCGCCTCGACGCCCGGGGCCGCGCCGAAGTCGCCGATCCGGTGATCCACACGGAGAGCCACCAGCTCGTCGAGGAGTGCATGCTGGCGGCGAATGAAGCGGTCGCGAAAATCCTGCGGGACCGGATGAAACCGGCGATTTACCGGATTCACGAAGATCCCGATCCCTCGCGGCTGCTCGACTACACCGAGACCGCCAAGGCCCACGGCTACCGCCCCGGAGATCTAACCAACCGCGCCCACATCCAGAAATTATTGGATGACTCCAAGGGCAGTCCGGAAGAGCACGTGATCAAGCTCGGCTTGTTGAAAAGCCTCAAGCGCGCCGTGTATTCCGCCGAGCCCGTCGGCCATTACGGCCTGGCGAAAGTGGACTACTGCCATTTCACCAGCCCCATCCGCCGCTATGCGGATCTCATCATCCACCGCGCTTTGCAGCCGTTGTTGGAAAATCCGCCGAAGCCGCACGACCGGACGCCCTCGCAGGCGGACCTGCGCGAGATTGCCCGCCACATTTCCGATACCGAGCGCACCTCGTCCGATGCGGAAAGCGAGACCAAGCAGATCAAGCTGCTGGAATACCTCGACCGCGTCGCCAGCTCGGACAAGCCGCCGGTTTTCGACGGTCTCATCACCGACGTCCGCCCGATGGGCCTGATGGTGGAAATCCCCAACATGGGCGTCCGCGGCGTGGTGAAGCGCGAGGATTTGCCGGAAGGCCGCTGGCGTTTCGAGGCGCACCGCATGGCCTGGGTTTCCATGGATGGAAAAGTCATCCAGCTCGGCATGCGTATCCCGCTGCGGGTCATCAACATTGATTTCGACAAACGTTTCGTGGACTTCTCCGTCGCCGGCCGCCCCACCAGCGGAGGCACGCACATTTCCGTGAAAAACCCGGTCGCCGCGAAAAAAACCGGCAAGCCGCACGCCAAGCCTTCCGCGAAAGCCGGTCCCGCCGCCAAAGTCGGCCCCGCCACGAAACGCAGCCGCTACCACGAATCCAACATCACCAAAACGAAACGCCGCAAGCGCAAGTAATAGGGGGCGCGGACATTCCTGTCCGCGCAGCCCATGCGGCGTGAAAGAATCCGCGTGCACGGCTCGTTTCTTTCGCCTTCCATCGCCCGGGCGGACAGGATTTCCGCCCGCCTTAACCACCAAATCCCCATGCGCTTCCTAGCACTCTTCCTCGCCGCCCCGCTGGCCTTCGCCCACCCCGAGTCCGGCACCAAGCCCGGCGATGATCCGCACACCGCCGTCCGCACCGGCAACGGTGCCTGGTCCTTCGAGGCGGTGCCGCATTGGGGCGAGCTGCCGGACGGCAAGATCATCGGCCCGACCCACGGCGGCGTGGTGGTGGATGATGAAACCGGCCTGATTTATGTTTCCACCGATTCCGAGCTCTCGGTGCTCGTCTATCAGCCGGATGGCAAGCTCGTCCGCACCATCGCCCCGGAATGCCGCGGCTTCCACGCCATGGCGATCCGCAAGGAAGAGGGCAAGACCGCGATATACGGCGCCCAGCTCAACGGCAACACGCCGCCGTTGCGCGTCTGCAAGATCGATACCGAAGGCAAGTTGCTCTTGGAAATCCCTAACGCCAATACCGGCGATATCCCCGGCGGCTGGAAAGGCGTCACCGGCGTCACGGTCGCGCCCGATGGATCGATTTTCGCCTCGATCGGCTACGGCTCCAACATCATCCACAAGTTCGACGCCACCGGCAAGCTGCTCAAATCCTTCGGCGGCAAGGGTGCGGACGAAAAGCAATTCAACACCCCGCACGGCCTCGCCATCGACACCCGCTTCGGCGCGCCCCGCTTGTTAGTCGTGGATCGCGAAAAGCGCCGCCTCGTGCATTTCGACCTCGAAGGCAACTGGATCGGCGTCCACGCCGGCAACCTCCGCCGACCCTGCTCCGTCAGCATCCTGGGAGACACCTTGGCCGTCGCGGAGCTTGAGTCGCGCGTCACCGTTCTCGACAAGACCGGCACGCCGGTATCCTTCCTCGGCGACAACCCGAACAAGGGGCATTGGGCGAACTTCGGTGTGCCGCCGAAAGACCAGCGCCTCGGAATTTTCACCGCCCCCCACGGCCTGAGCTTCGACAAGGCGGGCAATCTCTACGTCCAGGACTGGAACAAAACCGGCCGGATTACGAAGCTGAGAAAGCTTTGACAGAAAAAAGGGAGATTGGAGATTGGATAATTAGCACCAGAACCCGCACCGTGCCGGGTGTGGAAGGCGGAGTAACACGGCGGGTCGGTGCTCTTATCTGTGTATATCTGTGAAATCTGTGGTTCAATTTCCCTCTTCAGCACCAGGGATGGCGATTCAGTTGCCGGCAAACTCCTAAAGACATGCATCTAAAAAAAACCAGGCAGGGATCGCTCCCTGCCTGGTGGATCATCGCGTTTTTTGGAGAAGGCGCGGCTGCTTGGAAGCTTCATGCTCCGGTCAATTTCCTGCGGAGACCGTGCAGGCCCAGAAGCGAAACTCCGAGCAAGGCGATCGTGGTACCGCCGTCCGGCACGGATTGGGTGTCGGGAGTGGGTTTCAAGTCACCCGTCACGCACAACTCGGCGATTTTCAGGTAAGTATCCTTGGAACCCTTCTTGTCCTGAATCGCAACACTGTAACTGATGATTCCGTCGAATGCCAAATCATTCTTGATAGTAAGATTGCCGAACAAATTATCGGTGATCCACCAGTCGTAGCTGCTGGTTGGGCTGTCATGATCGCCATCGACTTCAAGATCATTCCAGAGAGTAACGCTGCCTAAAATGACATCAACGTATTCTTCTTTATCCTGGCCGCTTTTATCGCCGTCCTTGCGGTCTGCATCATCCGCGAAGGCGAATTTCGCGATGATGGAGTCGATAACATGTTTCGTCGGGTCATAGCCCGCGTCGGCGATATTGAAGGTTGACGTATAGCTTGTGGTGCCACCTACGGATAGATACTTGAGCGGGCCCACTCCGGTGTCTGGATCGCGATCAATCCAAGTGAGGGCACCCGCCGAGGCGATACCGGAGAGGGACAAGCAAGACAAGGCGGCAAGCAGTATTTGATTAATTTTCATGGGGGGGAGTCTTTGATGTTGGGATTGGCAATTTGAGGGGGCGTCCCGCTACTGCCAAAGATAGCGAGACGGATTGGAATCTTCATGCTCCGGCCAATTTCCTGCGGATACTGTGCAGGCCCAGAAGCGAAACTCCGAGCAAGGCGATCGTGGTGCCGCCGTCCGGCACAGAGGCCGTATTGGCAACGAAACCGAATCTTTGATCTATATTAGGACCACCCGTATCGGATATAGTGAAGGCAAATGTCCCCGGAGTAGGATCGAAACCATGGCCTGTCAAAATGCCAGTGCCGGTAACGTTTAGGAAAACGTCACTTTGAGATACGATCGTCGAATCTGATAGGTCAAATGTAAAGCCATCGACGGACCACAGTGCGGCTTGGCCAGAACCGAAAACCCAAGGAGACGCAAAGGTCGCTTGGGCTCCAGGGTTGGTGAAGGTGTCGAGATCTCCGGTCACGGCAAGCACAATTGGGTTGTCTAATCCTAAAGGACCATCCCAAGAGTTTACCTGAGAGGCAGACCCTAATGAACTGTTGTCGAGATTGGCCCCTCCAATAAAGATGATTTCGCCGTTGATGGAGGCAGCCGTTGCGGATGAGCAGAGTGCAAGCGTCGCAATCGCCGCGGCTCCAAACATGGATGTTGTTTTTGATTTCATGATTTTCAATTGGTTTGAGGTTTCTTCCCGGGATCATTGTTCAACCGTTCTATGACTGGGGAACCACCTGTGCCTGGATGGGGAGCAAATCGCGTGCCAGACCCGAGAGGTGCCATGTAATGTGCTTGTGACAAATGATTTATAAAGTGAATTAAATTTCATCTCCGGCGGATTGCGGCAGAGTGAAAAGCTTTCCAACAGTAAGTGTAAACAAATGCGACAATGATTTCCGGCCATCTGCCGGACTGGCCGCGGCGAACGCCAAAGCACGACATGCGACTTTGATATTATGGAATTCCAAACCATCAATCCCGCTAAAGAACCATTGCCAGTTGTTTCGAAAACCGCCGGATTGCAAGAAATTCTCGCCATCCTTAGCGAAAGCAGATAGCACAGATAACCCAACCCTTTTTCTCCATGAAGCTCCCCCCCCTGTCCGTGATGTTTTTCACTCCGGTCCTTGTCATGGCCGTCACCTTGTCCGGCTGCACGCGCGAGGCGAAAAAAAACCGGGCGCTGGAATCTGCCGTGAAGTATTTCGACAAGGCTGATTACCCGGCATCCGAGATCGAACTGAAAAACGCCCTGGATGCCGATCCCGGCAATCCCAAGGCGATCAAGTATCTCGGAATCATCCGCAGAAAACAGGGGGCGAGCTATGAGGCGGCCATGATTCTTTTCCAGGCGAAGAAGAAGCTGCCGAAGGATGATGAATTGGGCATTCATCTGGCGAAATCCCTGCTCCAGATCGGATACATCCCGGACTGTCGCAAAGAATTGTTCGAGGTTCTGGATCGATCCCCCTCGAACGGTGAGGCGCTGATGCTTCTCGCGGAATCCTCGCTCACGCCGGAATGGATCGACCAATGTGACCAGCGCATCAACGCGGCGGGCGAAAAATCCTCTTCCAGCCAGCTCGCCGCCGCCTTGCTCGAACTCCGGCGCGGCTCGATTGAAAGCGGCGGAGCCATGGTGGATGAGGTTTTGAAATCCGATCCCGGGTCGGCGGGAGCCCACGCGCTGAAGGCATCGATCCTCAGCTCGAAGAGACTTCCGGACGAGGCCCTCGCCGAACTGAAACTCGCCGCCGAGTCCGCCGGTCCCCGCTCCCATGAATCAATCGGCTACGCCCGCATGCTCATGGCTCGCAACCGACAGGACGAGGCGGTCGCCTATTTGGAGAAAATCCACAGCGAGCATCCTGACTTCCTTCCCGCCCTGGCCACGCTCGGCCAGATCGCCTACAGTAAAAAAGAGAACGAAACGGCGGCCCGGTATTTCTCGCAAGTTCTCGCCAAAAACCCGGTGGACATGACCACCGCGATGCTACAGGCGGAGCTTCTGATCCGGGGCAAGGAACCTCAGAAAGCCGTGGACATTCTCGAAAAAGTCGCCGCTGCCCTGCCCGCCCGCCCGCAGCTCGATCTGGCCCTGGCAAAGTGCCACATCGCCGCCGGCAAGACGATCAAGGCGGGCGAAATCCTGGACCGCGTTCTAACGGTTTCTCCCGGATTCCCCGAGGCCGGCAGGATGCGGGCGGGTATTTACCTGCAGGATGGAAAGGCCGCCGACGCCATCGGCCTCCTGGAGGCGATCCACGGGCGGGACCGTCAGGATGTCGCAAGTCGCGATCTCCTCATCCGCGCCTATCGCGCGGCGGACCGCCATGATGACGCCATCGCCCTGCTCCGCGAAAAAGCGGATAAGGACAAGGATCCCGGAAGCCGCATCGAACTCGGCCGCCTTCTCAGCTCCCAAGGCAAGTTCGGCGAAGCGCGGTCGATCTTCGAGGATACCTTGGAAACCTTCGTCGATAACCTCGCCTCCATCTCGAATCTCGCGTCCATCGATCTTCAGGAAGGAAAGGGGGATGTCGCCCTCAAGCGCATCGACGACTACATCACGGCTCATCCCGACTCATCGGAAGCCCACACCCTCAAGGCCGGCATTGCGCTGGATCTCAAAAAAACCGAACTCGCGGAACAGTCGCTGCACAAGGCCATCGAGCTCAAGTCCGACAATGCCCCGGCTTTCGGCCTGTTGCTCCGGATGAAGAGCGGTTCCGGCAAGGAAGCGGAAGCGCTGGCGCTCCTCGAGCGTTACCTCAAGGCATTTCCAAAAGATCCGCAGGCCCTCATGAATTATGGCAACCTGCTCCGGACACAGGGGCGTTCCGAGGAGGCCCGGACCGCGTTTCTAACACTTATCGCGGCGGCTCCCGATTTCGCCCCCGCTTATAACAACCTGGCCGCCCTGGAATCCGAAACTCTCCAAAACCTGGAAAGCGCGGCCGGTCACGCCCGCAAGGCCCGCTCGCTCAGTCCGGAGGAACCCGCGATCGCCGACACCCTCGGCTGGATCGAGTGGCGGCTCGGAAACTATCCCGCCGCCTTGTCACTGCTGATGGAAGCCGCCGAGAAAATCCCGGACAGCCCCGAAGTGTCCCATCATCTCGGCATGGCGCGCTACTCCATGGGGCAAGCCGCCGAAGCCGCCTCCGCCTTCTCCAAGGCGCTTGCAACGGGCGCTGATTTTCCGGGAAAGACCGATGCGGAGGCGCATCTGGCCATGCTTCGCGAGGGCTCCGCCAGCGAGGAGGTCTTGAAAAAACGCATCGCCGCGAACCCGAAGGATGTCATGTCGCGTTTGCAACTCGCGGATTTCCTCGCGCTCGATGCCCGACCGCAGGAAGCCCTGGAAGTCTATCAGAAAGCATTCGCGGTCAATCCGGCGATTCCCGCCGCACTCGTCGGACAGGCCCGCCTCCATGCAGGTCCCCTGAACTCCCCGGCAAAGGCGCTCGAACTGGCTACGAAAGCCCGGGAGCTCGCCCCCCGCGATCCCAAGGTTCTTGCCGCCCTCGGCTCCGCGAAAATGCTGGCAGGCGAGCACGAGGAGGCATACGGCCTGCTCAAGGATGCCGTCGCCGGACTGGATAACGATGTGTTCGTCATTTCCGAGCATGCCCGGGCGGCTTACAACCTGGGTCGGATTCCGGAAGCCCGGGCCGCCATGACCCTCGTCGCCGCCACCGGAACGCCGGAGGCGGAAGCCGCCAAACGCTTCATCCTTCTAACCGACGCCGGTTCTCTGGAGAAAGACGGCATTGCCAGCGAGGTGGAAATATCCCTGGCCAGGGACCCGGGCAAGATACCCGCCCTGATGTTCCGTGGGCTGTTGGAGTCGTCGGCGGGCAAGAGCCCGGAGGCGACCTACCTCGAAATCCTCAAAATCCATCCGCGCTTCGGGCCTGTCCGCGTGCGTCTGGCCGCCCTCTATCTGGAAAATCCGGAGAAGCTGGACGAGGCCTTGAATCTCGCCCGCGAGGCGCGCTCCAGCATGCCGGACGACCCGGAACTCACCCGCATCCTCGCCCTCGGCAACTACCGCCGGGGAGATTTCAAATATGCCGCGCAACTGCTTGGCGAGCTTTCCATCAAGCGTCCGCTCCTGCCCGGCGAGCTGCTCGCGCTCGGGCTGTCCCTCGCGAATTCGGAACAACCCGAAAAAGCCCGCCAGCCACTGGACGAGGCGCTCAAAACCGGCCTGGCGGAAGCGGAGGCCGCGCAGGCCAGGGCGGCTCTCGCAAAACTCGACGAAATCCAAGAGCGGAAATGAGGCGCGGGACGAACCTTCCCACGCACAAGGAGATAACCCTAAATTCAGAAATGAGAACCACGGAATACTCGGAATACACGGAAAATAAAAGAGTCACAAATGAGGCTGCTTTCACTCAAAAGGTGAGTTCCCCATACCTCATCATCTTCTCTTTTTCCGTGTATTCCGTGGTTAGCCATCTTCCCTTCTAGGATAACAGTTGATGAAGG
>CAYXZE010000092.1:0-8694 GCA_964469395.1 uncultured Luteolibacter sp. | reverse complement strand
GAAACCCTCCGCCTCGTCACCGCCTACAAGGGCGGCTTCCAATGGGGCGGCACGCCCTGGACGGGCGAACACGGCAAGCTCGTGACCCTGAAAAACGAGCAGCCGGTTTTCACCACGGCGGCGACCCCCGGATGGGCGGACGCGGCGGGATCGTTCGAGGACAAACGCCCCGTGGCCGGACATGGCAATCTGCCGCACGCCTCGTTCAAGGGGTTCTTCCGGCACGGACAAACCATCGTTTTCGATTACACGGTCAACGGAACCAAGCTTCTCGAAACGGTCGCCGCGAATCAGGAAACCCTGACACGTTCCTTCGTCGCCTCCAAGCGAACCGACGATCTTGCATGCATTGTGGCCGACGAGCCGGGAGCCTTCGTCATCGCCGCCGACCAGATGTCCGCGAAATCCGCCGACGGTCTCGAAGTCAGCAGCACCGGAGGAGCCAAGCTGGCCCCGGATCCTGAAAATCCCAACCGCCTGCTCGCGCGAATCGCCAAAGGCACGGCTACCGTTTCCTTCCAAATCGCACTGGCCCGCGGTGCCAAGCCCCAACCGGCGCCAGCTCCGAATTTCAAATCCCTCATGGCCGGCGGGCCTCCGCTCTATCCGGAAATCATTGAAACCCAAGGGACCGTTTCCACCGACACCAAGGCTCCTTACGTGACCGATGTGGCCACCCTGCCAATGAACAATCCCTGGAAAGCCAACATGCGCTTCGGCGGATTTGATTTCATCGACGAGGATTCCGCCGCGCTTTCCTCGTGGAATGGCGACGTGTGGGTGGTTCGCGGTTTGAAAGGTGACTGGTCGAAGCTCAAATGGCAGCGCATCGCGTCCGGCCTGTTCGAAACGCTGGGCGTCAAGGTGGTCAAGGGCGCGATTTACGTCAACGGACGCGACCAAATCACCCGGTTGATCGACTTGAACGGCGATGGAGAAACCGACCATTTCAAGGTCTTCAATCGCGACATCCTCATCTCAAGGAATTTCCATGAATTCGCCTTCGACCTGCAAACCGACAAGGAGGGCAACTTCTATTTCTCCAAAGGCTCGCCCGTCAAAGGGGGCGGCCGGGGGTTCGATCCGATTCACCAGAATCACGGCGTGGTGGTGAAAATCACGCCGGACGGTTCGAAAATGGAAGTCATCGCCACCGGACTGCGTGCGCCCGGCGGACTTGGCGTGGGGCCGAACGGCGAGATCACCACCGGTGAAAACGAAGGCACCTGGCAGCCGTGCTGCAAAATCAATTACTTCGACGGCAAGACACCCGCATTCTTCGGCACCGAACCCGCGCGCCACTTCCTCAAGGACGCGCCCTACACCGAGCCGCTCTGCTACCTGCCGATGGACGTGGACAACTCCGGCGGCTCCCAGGTCTGGGCGCCCAAGGGCAACAAGTTCGGCCTCCCCGCCGATACGCTGCTGCATCTTTCCTACGGCCAGTCAAAGGTCTATCGGGTCCTGCCGGTGTCGCGCGGCAAGACGCTGCAAGGGGGCGTCACCGCCCTGCCGATCAAGCTCCAGTCTGCGGCGATGCGCGCGCGCTTTCATCCGGACGGCTCGATGTATGTGCTGGGCTTCCGCGGCTGGCAGACGAATGCGAGCAGCGAATGCGCCTTCCAGCGCGTCCGCCACAACGCGCAATCCGTCGTGCCGGTTCCCGAAAAACTCGAATACACCGCCACCGGAGTCCGCTTGAAATTCCCCGTCAAACTGGATGCCGAACTCGCCGCGGACCCCGCAAGCTACAGTGCGCAGCGCTGGAACTACGTCCGCGGCAGCCAGTATGGTTCCGGTGAGTTTTCCGTGGACCAGCCGGACGAGGCGGCCGAAAAGCAGGCACTCAGCGAGGAAACCAAAAACCACCGCAAACGGGACACCGTCGCCATCAGCTCGGCCAAGCTATTGCCGGACGGCTCCACCGTGGAGCTTGAACTCGCCGGCATGAAGCCTTCCATGCAGTTGAAAGTGACCTACGATCTTGAAGATGCCGAAGGTGCGGTCATCAAGGGGAACGTCCACGCCACGGTTTATCCGAACTAGCAGAACCTCATGATCCGCACGATTCTCACCCTTGGTCTGCTGACCGTCTCGGCGCGTGCGGATCTGGTCGCCACCTTCACGCGCGAAGGAAAAACGGACTCGCGGCTGGACCGGTTCCCGGCCCTGTCCGTTCCGGCCGGGGAGCCTGTCACGCCGTTTCTAACGGCTGGAGCCTTCGATGCCGCGTGGAAGGGAAAACTGGTGGTCCCCAGCCGCCAGCGGGTGGCGTTTTCCTTTGATGGAGAAGGTGCGGTGCGGTTGAAAATCGCCGGGGAGGAAGTCCTGGCTCGGGAAGGCGCGCTCGCGGGAGAAGCCACCAAGGTGATCCGGCTGAATGCCGGCGAGCATGACATCGAGGTCACATACAAGAGCAAGCCGGACGGCTCCGGCTCGCTGCGGCTGTATTGGGAGGAAACCGGATTTCCACGCCAAACCGTTCCACCTTCCGCTTTCAAGACCGAGCCCGATGCCGCCGCCACGCTCGGCGAGCAACAGCGGCTGGGCCGGCTCGCCTTCGCCCGGCAGAATTGCATGAAATGCCACGTCTCCAAGGACGGCCCCGGCACGATGCCGGAAACCGTTGAATTCGCGCCCCTGGTCTTCGGCATCGGCGAGCGGGTCTCCGAGGAATGGCTGCGCCGCTGGATTGCCGATCCTCACGGACTGCGCCCCACCACGACGATGCCCGCCCTGATGGATGGAAAATCGCCCGAAGGACGCCAACACGCCGCCGATCTAACCGCCTTCCTCCTCGCGTCCAAAACCGGAACCGCCATCCCCGCCGCGCCAGCCGCACCCGATCCGGCAATGGTCCGGGATGGCGGCGTGATTTTCCACGAACTCGGCTGTGTCGGCTGCCACAACCCGCCGGACGCCGCCACGCCGGATCCCGCCCGCGTGCCGCTGAACAACGTCGCTTTCAAATATCTAGCAGGCTCTCTGGCTGCCTATTTGAAAAAACCGGACACCCATCATCCGTTCTCGCGGATGCCGGATTTCAAACTCAGCGACCAGGAGGCGGGCAACCTGGCGGCCTATCTGACGGCCGCCTCCAAGGGCAGGGAAACCCAAGCCACCGGCGAATTCCCCGCGGGAGACGCGGCGCGCGGCGCGAAACTCGCCGAGTCCATGAACTGCGGCGCGTGCCATCCGGGCCTGCCGATGGCCCCACCCGCGAGTTCCCCGTCGCTCGAACAGATTCTAACCAAGGATTGGACCGCATCCGGTTGTGCCGCGCCCGCCGACAAGCGCGGCAAGTCCCCGGTGCTCAACCTTGATGACACCACCCGGGCCGCCCTCGCAGCGTTCTCGAAAACAGGCGGCGATTCGCTCCGCCGCGATACCGCCGCCGAGTTCACGCGCCGGCAGATCGATGATCTCCGGTGCACCGCCTGCCACACGCAAGATGACCGGATTTCACGTTTGGAAAATGTCCACGCCGAGAGCGCGCCGCTAACCGCGCATCTGCCGAAGCTCAACGAGCGGGTGGATCAAACGCGCCCGCAACTGACCTTCGTCGGGGAAATGCTCTACACGTCCTACATCGAATCCGTGCTCAGCGGCACGGCGGCTCCCCGTCCGCGGCCTTGGCTCGGCTCGCGGATGCCGGTTTTCCAATCCCGCGCCAGCCAGTTGGCCGCCGGATTCTCGCGCATCCACGGCCTGGAGCCGAACAAACCACCAGCCTTCAAGCCGGATCCCGCCCTCGTGGAAATCGGAGCCAAGCTGGCGGGCACGGAAGGCTTCGGCTGCACCACCTGTCATGCCGTCGGCGAACAACGGGCCACCGCCGCCTTCGAAGTGGAGGGCCTCGACTTCCACCTCGTCCCCGAACGCCTGCGAAAGGAATACTTCCAGCGCTGGATGGACAATCCGAAGTCGGTCACCCCCGCCACCAAAATGCCCCGCTACTCGACCGGCAACCAGTCCCCGCGCGCGGATGTCCTCGAAGGCGATGCCGCGAAACAATACGACGCCATCTGGCACTATTTGCACGCGAAGTAACACGCCCGGAGCGAATGCCATCTTGGACTTCCGACCTTCCGACATTAACATTATAAAAACGCGTCGAAATTTAATCGCTTTATGGCGGGAGATGTGCTTGGTTCCGCGCGGAAAGCAATTTTATGTCCCGCGGCTCAGGATTTTACAATACCATTGAATACATTGGCCCTCGTCCCCAAAAGGCGAAGAAGCGGAATCATTTCTTTGGAGGCTGGGTGATTATCGCGATCGCGCTGGGCATCGGTTGTTGGTTTGGCCGGCCTTTCATTCCCTTTTTCAATCAGGCGGTCGCCTCGGCAGAACAGGCCGACGCCTTGATTTCCACCCTGAAATCCTCCAGACAATTTGGAGACGGCCTCGCCGCCGCCGCCCTCGCCCATGCCGACGATGAGGTTCATTACGATCCGTCTTACTACAAGATCGCCTATCCGAATGGCGACGTGCCGCCGAACAAAGGCGTGGCCGCCGATGTGGTGATCCGCTCCTTCCGCGGCATGGACATGGATTTGCAAGTGCTGGTCCACGAGGATATGGTGGAAAATTTCCGGCATTACCCCCAACTTTGGAACGCTTCGGCACCTGATACGAACATCGACCATCGCCGGGTGGAGAATTTACAGCGTTTCTTCGAGCGCAACGGTGAAACGATCAGCCCCTCCAACCATGCCGCGGACTACAAGCCGGGTGACGTGGTGGTCTGGTCGCTTCCCAATGCCACCGCGGAATCCCACATCGGCATCATCGTCCCCGGGCCGGGTGATCGCTCCGGTGAAGCGTGGGTCGTTCACAACATGGGTGCCGGCGTGAAATGGGAAAACGTTCTTTTTTACTACAGCATCCAGGGCCATTTCCGCTTTCCGAAGGAAACGGTGAAATGAGCGGACTGGCGGGCGGGCACGCCCGTGAAATCAGCCCAGATTCTCGATCCGGAACACGACCGGAACACTGTTGATGCAGTCGAGAGTTTCGATTTCCGCGAGCGCGGCTTGCAGTTTCCCAAACGGGCAGGTGTGCAGCAGGAACACCATATCCACGAATTCCGCATCCGGATTGGTCGGATTGACCGGCGAGTGGGTGCCGGAAATGCCGATGCGATGGTCCGCGAGCACCCGGGCGATTTCCGCAATGACGCCGGGGCGGTCGGTGACATCGAAGCGGACGTAATAAGCCGTGGAGGTGTCGCTCACGGGCAGGATCCGGCCGCTTTCACGATATGGCAGAAACCCGCGATGCCCGGAAACCTGACTCAGCGAGCGGGCCGCTTCCACCAAGTCCGCCACGACCGATGAGGCGGTGGGGTCCTGGCCGGCACCGCGACCATAAAAAAGCGATTCCCCGGCGGCGTCACTGTGAACCGCGATGGCGTTGAAAACTCCTTGGACGGAGGCGAGAATGTGGGTTTGCGCGATGAATGACGGCTGGATTCGCAGTTCCACCGAGCCCTCGGCATGCTCGCGGATGACGGCGAGCAGTTTGATGACGTAGCCGAGATTTTTCGCGAATTGAATGTCCGTCGGGCGGACTTGCTCGATGCCGGAAACGTGGATCGACGCGGGATTGATGGGAAATCCGTAGGCCAGCGTGGCGAGGAGAATCGCCTTGTGCGCGGCATCCCAGCCATTCACGTCGAGCGCCGGATCGGCCTCCGCGTAGCCGAGCGCTTGGGCCTCGGCGAGCGCCGCCGGGAAGGTGAGCCCGGCATCGGTCATGCGGCCGAGGATGTAGTTCGAAGTGCCGTTGATGATGCCGGAAAACGAATGGATGCGGTTGCCGATGAAAGAATCCTGCACCGTGCGGATGATCGGAATGCCCCCGGCCACGGCAGCCTCGAAGTGGATCGGGGTGTCCATTTCCCGGGAAATGGCGAACAACTCGACACCGCGCTCGGCAAGCAGGGCCTTGTTTCCCGTCACAACCGGTTTTTTCGCCCGCAAGGCGGCGGCCACGATCTCGAAGGCATCCGTCGTTCCGCCGATGAGCTCGACAACGATGTCCACCGCCGGGTCCGCGACCAGCGCGCGCCAGTCGGTGGTGAAAATTTCAGGAGCGGCCTCGCTGGTGGTGGCGCGGGCTTTGGCGGGATCGCGGACGAGGATTTTCGCGATGTGGAGGGCCACACCGCCGTCGGTGCGACCGGTGATCAGTTCGCCATTGCGCTGGAGGATATTCCAGACGCCGGACCCGACCGTTCCGAATCCGGCCAAGCCGATGCCAAGTGATGAGCAGGGGTTCACGCCGCGGACTGTGGCGGCGTTTTCCCCAAGGTCCAAGCCGGAAGCGTTGGAAAATTCGTGACTCAGCTCACTTGGGAAAACTGGCGCTCGGCCTCCAGCCAGTCGCCGTGCGAATCACCGGGCAGACCTTGCTCCACCCGGCGGCGGTAGTTCAGGTATGCGGCGCGGGCGATCGCATCCAGGGATGGCTTCGCGGCGGTTTTTTTCGCGGCGGGTGCCGGAGTCGGCAATGGGGCCGGGGCCGATGTTTCGACGACCGGAGCGACGGCATCGGTTGCGGTTGCAACTGCGACTGCGGCTGCTGCGGTTTTTTTCGCCGTTTTGGCGGCTTTTTTCGCGGCGGGCTTCGGCGCGGGCTTGGCGGTGTCCGATGCGGTGTCCTGAGTCTTTTTAGCGGTCTTTTTAGCGGCCATGATTGTAAAGGAGTTGTGGGGAAGTTGGGGCTGGCAAATCCAGCAGGCTTAGTGCCAAGCGGAGAATAATCAAGTTGCCGGTGATTGCCAGTCAATTGAATCGGCGTATAGTCCCGCCATGGCTCGGGGCAACACATGGAATACAGCGCGTGACGGGTCGGCTTCCCGACTGCCCGGTCCGGACCGCCTCGGCTGGTGGGCGGGCCTGGCCATGGCGGTCTCGCTTTTGCTGCACGTCGGGGTTTTCTTCGCGCTCAACCAAACCACGATCGCTTTTAAGTTCGAAGAAGCCCGCGAACTCAGCACTCGTCCGCTCGATGTCCGGCAAATGGAAATCGCGCCGGTGGAAGCCGAGCGCGCCCTGCCGCCCGAAGACGTGATCAAACCACCCGCCGATACCGCCAAATTGCTGGATGACGTCGATCTGGCGAACCTTTTGCCCCTGGACCAGGAAATCGACATCAAGCCGGAAGTCCTTGAGGCCGAGTATGCCGTCCGCTTGCAAAACCCCGCCCGGGAAGGAAGTCCCGAGGCGGCCGCGCTTGAAGCTTCGACCGGATTTGAAATCGAAGCGGATCTGCCGGAACTCGGTCGCGAACCAACCAACATCCGCCCCGCCGAAGTCGGCCAGCTCACCGTGGACCCCGGCGCGGTCCAGGCGGACGATGCGGAACTCGGGAAATTCACCGATGACCTCATCCGCCGCGGCGCGAACGGCAAAGTCGCGGAAGGCACGCTCGACGGCATCACCTCGCTCGACAACCTGCTCGACCTCCCCGCAAACGTCCTCGTCGGCAAAAAAACCATGCTGCCCAGCGACCTGCTCTTCGAGTTCAACAAGTCCGAACTCCGTGAAAGCGCCAAGATCGGCCTGATGAAACTCGCCCTGCTGATGGACCGCAATCCCGGCCTCTATTGCTGGATCGAGGGCCACACCGACCTTGTCGGCGGTGACGAGTTCAACCTCAACCTTTCCATCAAGCGCGCCGAGGCGGTCAAAACCTACCTCGTCAACTCGTTGCGGATGGATGCCTCGAAAATCATCACCCGCGGCTTCGGCCGCTACCAACCGCTCGTCACCACCGGCACTGCCGCCGAACAAGCCGCCAACCGCCGGGTGGAAATCCGCATGCGCAAGACGCCGCCGGATCAGGACCAGATGAAAGTAGAGCCCGAAAAAGCCGCCGTCGTCGAGGAAGCCCCCGCGCCCAAAGCCATTCTCGTGAGACCCAAGCGCATCCCAACCGAGGAAACCCTGCCGCCGCTGAAGGCCACCCCGGTGGATGAAATCCCCGCCCTCCGCGAAGATCCCGCATTTGAAGAAATCCCGAAAGCCGCGCCGGTCGAGCCAGAAGTCCCCCGCGCCCAGGTCATCGAGGAAGACGAAGAATAGCCACCGGTAAAATCTACCTCCCCCGAGGCTTTACACCGCCCCCGGCCCTCCGGCATCTTCCAGCCCCTCTTCCAAGTGGCTGCGGCATTCTCGCCGCAGATCCTATCCAGACCACGCCCATGACCGCCGCCGAGATCCGCAAAAGCTTCCTCGATTTCTTCGCCGAGAAACAGCACACCATCGTCCCCAGCGCCTCGCTGCTGCCGCAGTCGCCCGGATTGCTGTTCACCAACGCCGGGATGAACCCCTTCGTCCCCTATTTCCTCGGTGTCGAAAAAGCGCCCTACGATCCGCCACGCGCCGCAGACACCCAGAAATGCATCCGCGCCGGCGGCAAGCACAACGACCTCGAGGATGTCGGCTACGACACCTATCACCACACGTTCTTCGAAATGCTCGGGAACTGGTCGTTCGGGAATTACTTTAAAAAGGAAGCCATCCAGTGGGCGTGGGAACTCGTCGTCGAGCGCTGGGGCCTTCCCGCCCACCGCCTTTACGCCTCCGTTTACGCCCCCAAACCCGGCGATCCCGGAAACTTCGATCAGGAAGCCTACGACATCTGGGCCGCCCTTTTCATTTCGAAAGGCTGCGATCCCGCCGTCCA